>SKLM01000267.1 GCA_007123205.1 Thermoflexales bacterium | reverse complement strand
GCTGGCGCCCCTTGTCTCGACGGCGTTTCAGGATCCTTCGGCCCGCCTTGCTTGACCGACGCGCCAGGTACCCGTGGGTCCGCTTCCTCTTCCGCTTCTTCGGCTGATACGTGCGCTTCGGCATGTCCTTCTCCTTCACCAACTCAAACAATGAGAACGCCTGTCCGCAACTCGCCCCCTGCCATCGCAGGCATCGCGCCACAAAAGCAAACCCACACCTACATTCCATGGCGTGGGAGCCCGGCTCGCCAGCGGATAGACGCCAATCACAATCCTGACCGCGCTATTATACCGTGATGAGCACTCCCGGTCAACTTCGACGCTATCCGCCAGCACACAGGTGCCGAGCCCAGCCCCCATGCAGCCAACTGCGGGAGTCCTCGCTATCTGCGCGATCCTGCCGTGTCAGGGAGACCGAGGCGGGACCTGCGAAGCCCGGAACGTCCCTCCTCTCTACCCAGCGGCGCCAATTGACAGGAGAAGCCAGCCGCCTATAATTGCTGTAAGGTGCGTATGAGAATCGGTGTCGACGCCCGTATTGCCTACTACTCGCGGGGTGGGATCCACAGCTACGTTGTCCATCTGCTTGATGCGTTGGCAGCGACGGACGACAGGACCGACTACCGCATCCTCCGCAGCCGCCGGGACGCCGATTCAGTGCCGTCAGCGTCGAACTTCCATCCCGTCGCCTGCTGGACCCCGTCTCACCATCGTCTGGAGCGCTGGACCCTCAGCCTTGAGATAGCCCGACTCAACCTGGAGCTGCTGCACAGTCCAGACTTCATCCCTCCGGCCTTTGGCTATGCCCGCTCGGTCATCACGGTTCACGATCTGAGCTTTCTCTATTATCCCCGTTTCCTGAATGCCGAGAGCCGGCGCTACTACAACGAGCAGATTGAATGGGCTGTACAGAGAACCGATCATATTCTGGCCGACTCTCATGCCACAAGGACCGATCTCATATCGGTCTTGGAGGTCCCTGAGGAGAAGATCACGGTAGTCCATCTGGCTGCCGACCCGTCCTTCTCTCCTGTGCCGGACGGAGAGGCACGTCAAGCCGCCCATCAATATGGGCTACAGCCTGGATTTCTCCTATTCGTCGGGACTCTCGAACCGCGGAAGAACATCCCCGGCCTGCTCCATGCCTACCGCATTCTGCTCGACTCCAGCGTCACGGCCGAGCCCTTGGTCCTGGTGGGGGGCAAGGGCTGGTTGTACGAGGAGATCTTCGCGGCTGTCGACACATTGGGACTGAGCGATCAGGTGCTGTTCCTGGACGGAGTGCCCAATGCCCATTTGCCGGCTCTCTACAGCGCTGCCGGTGTCCTGGCAATGCCCTCATTCTACGAGGGATTTGGTCTGCCGGCACTGGAGGCCATGGCCTGTGGCACGCCAGTCGTGGTGGCTGATCGCGCCTCTCTGCCCGAGGTGGTGGGAGAGGCAGGAGCGTTGGTGGACCCGGACGATCCCGATGCGATCGCGGGAGCCTTGAAACGGGTGCTCATGGAAGAGCCGCTCCGCGTGCGAATGCGGCAACTGGGACTGGAGAGGGCCGCCAGCTTCAGCTGGCACCGGGTTGCCCAGGAGACCGTGAAGGTCTATCACCAGGTGTTAGGCGCTTGAGAATCCTGTTTCTTACTCCTCAGCTGCCGTACCCACCCCAAAAAGGGACCGCGTTGCGCAACTGGGGGTTGATTGATGGGCTCAAAACCCGGCACCAGATCAGCCTGCTGTCATTTCACGGATGCCACCGGGACGCCGAGTTGCCGCTCCCGCTAACTGACGCCTGTCAGCGGGTTGTGACGGTGCCTCAGCCCGAGCGGTCCCTGCGTCATCGACTCTGGGACATGATCTCCTCTCGACGACCAGACATGGCGTGTCGATTGGCATCCCCACGCTTTGCCAGGGAGCTGGCCGACTGGCTGGCGCGAGAGCCTTTTGACATCGTGCAGATCGAGGGCATCGAGCTGGCACCCTACATCGATGTTGTCAAAGCCGCTGACCAGGACCCGCTGATTGTCTTCGATGACCATAACTGCGAGTATCTCCTCCAGCGAAGGGTGTTCCTGACCGATTTGAGCGCACCTGCTCGATGGCCTGGGGCGGCCTATTCCTGCGTGCAGTGGCTGCGCCTCTGCAACTACGAGGCGCAGGTCTGCCGGCGAGTTGACTCTGTGCTCGCCGTCTCTGAAGCCGATGCGAGGGCATTGGAGCGCCTGATCCCCCATCTCAATCCCAGGGTGGTTCCCAACGGGATCGATACTCGCAGGTATCGCCCCACGCAGTCCGGGGCTGGGGTTAGGAAGAACGCCCTGGTCTTCACCGGAACCATGGACTTCCGGCCCAACGTGGACGCAGTCCTTTGGTTCGTCCAGGAGGTCTTGCCTCTTGTACAATCGGACATCCCCGATGTCCATCTCTACGTTGTTGGACAGCGTCCACACCGCCGCCTGGAGCCTCTCAAGGCGAATGGAGGTGTCACGCTGACCGGATGGGTGGAGGATGTCCGGCCCTATATCGCTCGCGCCGATCTCTATGTGGCCCCCTTGCGAATGGGCGGCGGCACCCGACTCAAGCTGTTGGAGGCAATGGCGATGGGGAAGGCCGTCGTAGCGACTCGCCTCGGCGCCGAGGGATACCCCGTCACCGATGGGCGCGAGCTAGTCCTGGCGGACACGCCCGAGGATATTTCGGCAAGAATCGTCTCGCTCTTGCGCTCGCCGGCTCACCGGGCCGCATTGGGTCGAAGAGCGCGCGCTTTCGTCGAAGATCGATATGATTGGCGTGCCATAGTCCCTCTCGTCGAGGCCGTGTACACGCACTAGCTACTCGCAGCAAAAGGGCCGCCACGAACTGTCGGCGGCCCTGCTTGGTCCTTCTACTATTGTCAGGCCAGCACAGGTTCTTTCGAACTCTCCGGTTCTTCCTCGGGCGTGAGTTCGCGGATCACGATCCGTTCCCCTTCGGCGTCCACCACGACCGTGAACCCCTCCGCCCCTTCGAGGGCCAGAATCGCGTCGGACAGCGCATCCTCGACCTCATTCTGGATCACTCGCCGCAGCGGTCGCGCGCCGTACTCCTCGCTGTATCCCTTCTTGGCCAGCAGGGCCTTGGCTGCTTCGGTCACCTTCATCTGAAGGGCGGACTGCTCCAGCCGATCTCGCACCTTATCCAGCTCCAGCCCCACGATTTTGGCGATATCCTCCCGGGTGAGAGCACGGAAGACGACTACTTTGTCCACCCGGTTGAGAAACTCCGGTCGGAACGTCCGTTTCAGTTCTTTCAGGAGCTTCTCCCTCATCTCTTCGTAGTGCTGATATTCGGCAGCACCGTCCTTGGGAGTGCCAAAACCCATGCTCGTCTGCCGCTTGATCATCTCCGCGCCCACATTGGACGTCATGATGAGGATCGAGTTGCTGAAATCCACCTTACGGCCCTTCGCGTCCGAAAGGTGCCCCTCTTCCATAATCTGGAGGAGCATGTTGAACGCCTCGGGATGCGCTTTCTCGATCTCGTCAAGCACCACGATGGCGTAGGGTCGACGGCGAATCGCTTCAGTCAGCTGCCCTGCATCGTCGTAGCCCACGTAACCCGGCGGGGCACCAACCAGCCGAGCCACGTTGTGCCGTTCCATAAACTCGGACATGTCCAACTGGAGCAGCGCGTCCTCACTGCCAAACATAAACTCGGCCAGCGCCTTCGTCAGCTCCGTCTTACCCACCCCCGTGGGTCCAAGGAACATGAACGACCCAATGGGACGACGTGGATCCTTCAGGCCCGCCCGCGCCCGACGAACGGCCTTCGCGATGGCTGTCACCGCTTCGCTCTGGCCGACGATCCGCTGGTGGATCGCGTCCTCCATCTCCAGCAACCGTTCCTGTTCGTCGCGGTGCAACTGGGTCACCGGAATTCCTGTCCACATAGCGACGACCTCGGCGATGTCCTCCGGGCCGACCGCCACACCGTTCTTGATCAAAGTTGCCTGGCGATCAGCGCGGATTACCTCCAACTCCTCCTGCAGGTCAAGTTCTCGATCCCGCAGCGCCGATGCCTCCTCGTAGTTCTGCCCATCGATGGCTTCTTCCTTGGCTTCCTTCACGGTCTTTAGATCGGCGAAGATCTTTCGCAAGCTCTGGGCGTGCGGGGTCTTGTACATTCGCACTCTGGAAGCCCCCTCGTCGATCAAGTCGATCGCCTTGTCCGGCAAGTACCGATCGGTGATGTAACGGGTCGAGAGGCGGGCTGCCGCCTCCAGAGCTTCGTCCGTGATGTGCAGCTGATGATGCTGCTCATACGGCTCCCGGATGCCGGCGAGAATCTGGATCGTCTCTTCCACCGTGGGCTCGTCCACGGTAATCGGCTGGAAACGACGCTCCAGCGCCGCATCTGACTCGATGTGCTTCCGGTACTCGCCCAGCGTGGTGGCACCGATGCACTGGAGCTGCCCCCGGGCCAGCGCGGGCTTGAGGATATTCGCTGCGTCCATCGAGGAACCGGCTGAACCAGCTCCCACCAGCATGTGCACCTCATCGATGAACAGGATGCAGTCGCTCTCTTTGAGCTCGTCCAACACCTTCTTGAGCCGCTCCTCGAATTGGCCCCGATACATCGTCCCGGCGACCAGAGATCCGATGTCGAACTGGAGGAGTCGTCTGTTGAGCAACGGTTCGGGGACTTGACCCGTCACAATGCGCTGGGCCAGACCCTCGACGATCGCCGTCTTGCCCACCCCGGGCTCGCCGATCAGAGCCGGGTTGTTCTTCGTCCTACGCGCCAGGATCTGCACGACCCGCTCAATCTCTTGCTCTCGACCAATAACGGGATCCAACCGATTCTGTTCAGCGAGCGTAGTCAGGTCAACGGCCAACTTGTCTGTCGTTGGCGTCTTGGAGCTCTTCCGTTCTTCCTTCTCTCCGACGACAATCGGTTCCTGCTGCACCACTCGCTCCGTGTAGCGACGAACTTGATCATTCGTCACCCCCAGCTGGTTCAGGATATCGATGGCCGTGCCATCGCCCTGCCGAACGAGCCCCAGTAGAATGTGGTGCGTATCGATTCTCTGAGCGCCGCGATGCTGTGCCTCTTCCTTCGCCAGCTCCAGCACGTGTTGAGTGCGCGGGGTAAGGTCGAGATCCTGCCTGAGCAGCGAGGCCTGTTCCCCCATCGTGCTTAGCCGCCTCACCCAGTGCTCCACATCTCCTGATTGGAGCCCCAGCTCTCGCAGCACCTGACTGGCTGTCCCCGCCTCCTCGTGCAAAAGTCCCAGCAAGAGATGCTCAGTGCCAATTCTGGCGTGCTGCATTCGCTTGGCCTCCTGCTGGGCCAACTTCAGTACTCTTCGCGCTGCATTAGTAAAGTATTTCATCAGCTTGTCCATAATTCTAAACTCCCCGCTTCAGCTCTTCTGCAGCGATGGGATCTGTGTACGACGCATCCTCTCTCACTGAAACCGACGAGACAGGTAACGGGATTATAGAGTGTTTGCTCTCCAGTCGCAAGTCCACGGGTTGGGAATGTGGGAATAGCCCTGTCGACCGGACTCCCTTGCGTGTGTGGCCCGTGGGCGGATCCACCTACACCCACCCCTATTCTGCTGTGCCTACTCCTCTCCCGGCAATATGGGTCCGTGAGGAAGAGTTCTCTTGACATCTCCATCGGCCCGCTCAGCCGACGGATCAGCACTTCGTCGACACCTGCGTCTGGCTTGACTTCCCGTCAGCCCATCCTATAATGCACCCGATATGCTCTCGTCGAAGAAGATGCGATCCTCCCTGCGGCTCTTGAGGACCAGAGTCTCTCTCAAGGGGGTGCCTCACCTGCAGCCAGTTTTCCTGCTGCAGATCACGGTCGCGGTGTCCCAAGCCTTGAATGGGAGCGCTGTTCAGGCAGAAACTCTTGCCCGTGGACTGGTGCTGGATGGTCGACGCCGGCTGAGTATGCTGCCCCGGGCAGCGCCCCACCTCAGTGTGTCGCGGGAGCACATCCTTAGGCTCGCCTGCTCCTATGAGCGGGACATCCACAAGCTCTCTGCGGAGGAGAGTGCCGTCCAGGCGCTGCTCGAACTGTGTCTGGGGTTAGTGCTCCAGTGGCTGTCGCGTAGCGATCATCGGACTCATTTCGCTCTCTCCACTGCGCCGTTGAACTGTCTCTCCTTCCTTAATTTCTCCTTCCCATTTGTCTTCCTGCCCTCGCTGCTTCCGGCACGAGCGCGATCCTGTCCAACCCAACAGCCCTAGGAAGCGTCCGAAAGCGCATTCCTGTTGACCACGAAGCGACTGGAGTCGGCTCCGCCTCCGGCCAATTCGGTCTCGGACGCAGTCTACTCGGGCTGAGGGTGTTGAACGTGTCGCGCTCGGCTGCCTTGGTACGCGATACAGGGCAGGTCGGTGTGCTGGCTCTTTGGAGCAGAAGTCTCTGGCGCATCAATGTCTTCGTCGCTGGCAGTACCGCTCCAGAGACATAGCTTTCACTTCGAACGACAACTAAGGGAGGACACTGTGAAGATTCGACTGATCGAGCCAAAGGCTCCTGGGCTAAACGTCTTTGACCGGGCGCTGTTACCCCGTTTGGGGCTGCCGCTGATCGGACGGGTGTTGCGTGACGAAGGTCATGACGTACGTATCTACGTGGAGACGTTGGCGGGTGTTGACTGGGTAGACGTGGCCGAGGCCGATCTGGTTGGCTTTTCGACGACGACGGCGACGACACCGACGGCCTACAACATGGCGAAGCGGGTGCGTGAGCTCGGGATCCCAACGGTCATCGGGGGCCCCCACGCCACCTTTCTGCCCGACGAAGCATTGGAGCACTGTGATTTCGTCGTCCGGCGCGAGGGCCAGGAGACCATGCCGGAACTGGTCGCTGCCCTTGACAGCGGCGATAGCTTGGATGGAATTGCGGGGCTTTCATTTCACGATTCGACCGGTCAGCCGGTCCACAACCCTGACCGGCGGCCCTGTCCCCCGGAGGCTTTTGCGGCCCTACCCGATCCGGCCCTGGATCTGATAGTCGGTCATGAGAGAATGACGAACATCCCCATCATGACGCAGTGGGGCTGTCCCTACAGCTGCGATTTCTGCTCAGTGATCCATATGTTTGGGCGCCGGGTGCGTGCTCGGGCCATCGACAACGTACTGCAGGAGCTGGCCAACTACAGGGACCGTGGCGACATATTCTTCTATGACGACAACTTCGTCGTCGACAGACGCCGCACCAAGGACCTCCTGCGGGGGATGATTGACCGGGGCCTGACGCCTCAATGGTCGGCACAGATGCGTGCCGACGCCGTCTTCGAGGACCGCAGCAGCCGCGAGTTGGATCACGAATTGCTCAGCCTGATGCGTGATTCGGGCTGCGCCATGGTTTACTGCGGGTTTGAGTCCGTCAGTCAGGCCACGTTGGAAGCGTATAACAAACACCAGGACGTAAGGGATGTCTCCGAGAGTGTCCAAGCCTTCCACGATTATGGGATCCACGTCCACGGCATGTTCGTCCTCGGAGCCGATACCGACGATAAGACCGTCTTCGACCGGACCGTCGACTTCGCGCTGGAGAATGAGATCGACACCGTCCAGCTTCTTATGCTGACGCCTTGTCCGGGCACACCCTTCTATGAGCGCATGCTGCAGCAGGGGCGTCTCCTGACCGATGACCTGAGCCTGTACGACGGTCATCACTGCGTCGTTGAACCGATGCAGATGAGCGCCTACGAGCTCCAGATGGGTATCTGCCGCGCGATGGCTCGTTTCTACTCCGCCCGGCACGTGCTGGGCCTCTTCCTGTCCAATGTGACCCGCAATCTGCCCTTCTTGATCAGTCTCCTGTGGCGCGAGCGCAAGCTGCGGGTGCAGCTACCGCGGATCGCCCTGCTCTCGATACTGCCGTCCCGCTGGCCCGACCTCCTGGGTGTGCTGCGCGACACCCTATCCCATGAGTCCTGGACTCAGCTGCGGGATATTCTGACTGTCCCCATGCTCCGTCTGTACGGCCACAAACACGTCAGAGACTGGCTCAGCCAATCCAGCTCGAAAGCCTACATCCGGCGGCTCCGCCGGCTGGTGGAGCCAGAGGAGCAGGCGGTTGGCGCTTCGTAACCGGGGTTCCGCCGGCCCGGCACCGGTGGATCACCCGTCCCATCGCGGCGGCCCGGAGTGGGAAGAGCACCGGGCAGAGGTCTTCCCACTCCCACAGTTCCACCAGTCCCACATCGCGGCTCCGATTGACGGATAGGGAGCAGGTCACCGCGAGTTCTAATACCGTTCCTATCCCCCGCAAATACCTTTCCTACACCCACCCATCATAATTCCGTTACGAACGCAAGTAGTGCTATGCGAAATAGAGATGCTTCTCGTCTCAGAATTGAGGTGCTTTTATGTTGCAGTCCCTGATTCAGAACAAAGACGATGAGACGGTCATGGGCGCGGATCTAACTCATGAACTGCCCGTGTTGCCCTTGCGCAACGTCGTGGCGTTCCCCCACACCCTGCTGCCGCTGAGCATTGGTATCCCGCGGTCCGTTCAGCTGCTGGAGGATGCGCTCGACGGCGAGCGATTGGTGGTCCTTACAGCCATGACCGATTCCTCCGTAGAGGAGCCCGGTCCGGACGGCGTCTACCCGGTGGGAACCCTGGCCCGCATTGAGCAGGTAGTCCGTCTGAAGGATGACGAACACGCCAAGTATCAGATGATCGCCCGGGGGCTCCATCGTGTTCAGATTACCGATTGGTCGGCGCAGGAGCCCTTTCTAAAGGCTCACGTCGAGTTGATTCCTGAACTGGCCAGCAGCGAGACGGAGGTTGAGGCACTCCGTCGCGAGCTGCTTGTCCTGGCGCGTCGCGTCGCCTCCTATTTCCCTCAGGTGCCGGAAGAGGCCATCGAGATGCTCGATCAGATCTCAGATCCAGATGTCCTGCTCTACGCCCTCGCATCCAACCTCCATCTGGATGTGGAACACGCACAGGAAGTCCTGTCTGCTGAGGATCTGACGGACCAAATGCGCGCCCTGATGCGCGTCATGCAGCGCGAGTTGGAGGTCCTGGAGGTCAGCGAGGAAATCCGGGAGGAAGCCCAGACCGAGATGGAGAAGACGCAGCGGGAGTACTATCTGCGTCAGCAGCTCAAAGCCATCCAGAAGGAGCTGGGTGAGGACGAAGAGGGTTCCGAGGCCGCTGTCTACCGCAACCGGCTCGAAGAAGCCGATCTCCCCGAGGAAGCGCAGAAAGAAGCCGAGCGGGAGCTTGACCGGCTGGCGCAGCTCCATCCTCAGTCGGCAGAGGTTGGGGTCATCAAGACCTACCTGGACTGGCTGCTGGACTTGCCATGGAATGAGCTCTCAGCGGACAGCCTTGATCTCGGCCACGCTGAGAACGTGCTGGACGAGGATCATTACGGCCTCGAAAAGGTCAAAGAGCGCATCCTCGAGTTCCTGGCCGTGCGCAAGCTGCATCAGGACCGGGACGTTGAGAGACCCGAGGATTACGCTTCGGCGATTCTATGCTTTGTAGGCCCGCCCGGTGTGGGTAAGACCAGCTTGGGCCGCTCCATTGCCCGAGCGATGGAACGTAAGTTCACTCGCATGAGCCTGGGTGGGCTGCGGGATGAAGCCGAGATCCGCGGACATCGCCGCACCTACATCGGCGCAATGCCGGGTCGGGTCATCCAGGCCCTGAAGCGGGTCGGCACCCGCAATCCGGTCTTCATGCTCGACGAGATCGACAAGGTCAGTTCTAGCTGGCGCGGCGACCCTGCCAGCGCTCTGCTTGAGGTCCTCGATCCCCAGCAGAACCACGCATTCCGCGACCACTACCTGGACCTGGACTTCGATCTCAGTGACGTCTTCTTCATCACCACGGCCAACACGCTGAGCACCATACCGCCGGCCCTGCAGGACCGCATGGAGGTCATCGAGATCGACGGCTACACCGAGTACGAGAAGGTCCAAATTGCCAGGGGCTATCTCGTCCCGCGTCAGATTCGGGCCAATGGCTTGGAGCCTCACGAGGTCGAGTTCTCTGAGGGCGGTCTCCGTACCATCATTCGCGAGTACACACGGGAAGCCGGCGTGCGCAACCTCGAGCGCGAGATTGGTCGAGCCCTGCGCAAGGTGGCGATGAACGTCGCTCGTTGTCCGGTCGACGCGCCAAGCTGCGCCGTCGCTTTGGATGAGGAGCAGGTACGGGAGTACCTGGGCAAGCCCCGTTATCGCGACGAAGCTCAGTTGCGCACAGAGCTTCCGGGTGTGGCGACGGGCCTGGCCTGGACCCCCAGCGGCGGGCGGGTCCTCTTCGTCGAAGCCCGTGCTATGGAGGGCAAGGACAACCTTCTCCTTACTGGTCAACTGGGCGACGTGATGAAGGAGTCCGCCCGCATCGCCCTCAGCTTCGTGCAGGGCGAGCTGGAGCGGCTCGGTCTTTCCGGGGATGCGTTGGAGGATAAGACCGTCCATCTCCACGTCCCCGCCGGGGCTATTCCGAAGGATGGCCCCTCGGCTGGGGTGACCCTGGTGACCGCCCTGATCTCGGTGCTTACCGACCGTCCAGTCCGCGAGGACGTCGGGATGACTGGCGAGGTGACGCTTCAGGGACGCGTGCTGCCCGTGGGCGGGATCAAACAGAAGGTCCTGGCGGCCCATCGCCGCGGCCTGGGCACAGTGATTCTACCCAAGGCCAACGAGGTCGATCTGGACGAGATCCCTGAGGAGATCCGGGACGAACTCAGGTTCGAGCTGGTGGAGCACGTCGACGAGGTGCTCCAGCTCGCCTTCCCATCCCAGCTGGATCTCGAATCCGCTCCCGTCGGCTCCAACGGTCGGGAGAAGGAGCGGGTAGAAACGGTGTCGTAAACCGTGATGCCGATGATCAAGACCCCAGGGCTAGGCCCTGGGGTCTTGTGCTGCTGGCGTGCCAGGCGT
>SKLM01000142.1 GCA_007123205.1 Thermoflexales bacterium | reverse complement strand
ACCAGCGAGCCCTGAGCCAGGGCCACCCGCTGTGTCGGGGCGGCCGCGGGAAGCATTTCCTTATCAGATCTCTGGAGAGATAGATGCTACCATTACTGCCCGTCCTGTTGATCCTCGGCCTGTTCGTGGGGGTGGCTCTGATCGCTGTCAGCCTGCTCCGTTCCCGACGCTCGACCTCCCTCGAGGACCGCCTCGAGCAGTTCGGCACCCTGGAGCGACCGCCCACGCTGGAGGAGATCGAGCTCTCGCAGCCCTTCAGCGAACGCGTCGTGATCCCGCTGCTGGAGGGCTTGGCCAATCTGGCGACCCGCCTCAGCCCGCGGGTGGATATGCAGGCCATCCAGCATCAGCTGGATCTGGCCGGCAATCCCTATCGCTGGCGTCCGGTCCAGTTTCTGGGTTTCCGCTTCCTGACGGCCCTCCTGCTGGGCGGGCTGGGCGTGATGGTGCTGGCCCTGGCCAGGACCGTTCCCCTTCCGGAACGCATGATGATGGCCGGCGGCATCGCGGGCTGTGGGTACTATCTGCCGTCCCTGTGGTTGAGAAGCAGGACCCGCCGTCGTCGCGGCGAGGTGATCCGATCGCTCCCGGACGCCCTGGACCTCCTGACCATCTCCGTGGAGGCCGGGCTGGGGTTCGACGCGGCCATCGCCCGCGTGGCCCAGAAATGGAACAATGAGCTCAGCAAGGAGTTCAGTCGGGTCCTGCAGGAGATGCAGTTGGGCAAGCTCCGCCGCACGGCCTTGCGCAACATGGCGGACCGGGTCCAGGTCCCGGAGGTGTCCACCTTCATCGCGGCCATCGTCCAGGCGGAGGAACTGGGCGTCAGCATCGCCCGGGTGCTGCGGATTCAGGCCGATGAGATGCGAAGGCGGCGGCGTCAGCGGGCGGAGGAGCTGGCCCGGCAGGCCCCCATCAAGATGCTGCCGGCCATCGCCTTCCTGATCTTCCCCGCCATCTTCATCGTTCTGCTGGGTCCCGCCGTGCTGCGGGTCATGACGTTGGACATCGGGATTGGACTGGGCGGCCCTGGCCTGCCCTGAAACAGGTCCATCCGGCACGCGCCGGATCCCGGTTCGCCATGCGAGCTCGCGATCTCTGGAGGGTCGCCCTCGATCTCCTCTTACCGCCCCGTTGCGTCAGCTGCCAGCAGGCCGGTACCTGGCTGTGCCAGCGATGCATCGATAGATCCCCACGGGTTCGGCAGCCCTTCTGTACCCGCTGTGGAGGCCCCCCGGACGGCCCGGGCTACAGCGCGTGCAACCGCTGTCGCACTGCGCCCCCGACGGTCCGGCGCACGCGCTCCGTCTTCTACTTCGAAGGCCCCCTGCGAACCGCCATCCACAAGCTCAAGTATGACGGAGTGACGGCCCTGGCCCATCCGCTGGGATCCCTGATGGCAGGCTATTGGTTGACGCATCCGGTGTCCGGTGCTATCATCGTACCGGTGCCGCTGCACCGACGGCGTCACCGGGAACGGGGGTTCAACCAGGCAGCCCTGCTGGCGCGCGAGCTGTCGCAGCAGGTGTCCGTACCGCTGGATGAGACGACGCTGGTCCGGCATCGGGCTACAGCCGCGCAGGTCGGTCTGGACGCCGAGGAACGACGAGGGAATGTGCGCGACGCCTTTCAGTGCACGTCGGATGGGCTGGCGGGCGCGCACGTGGTGCTCATCGATGACGTCCGGACGTCGGGCGCCACGTTGGAGGCGTGCGGCACCGCGCTCCGTAGAGGAGGGGCGATCCGCGTGGACACGTTCACGCTGGCCCGCGCCCGTTGGTAGAGAGGCAGGATCAAGGAGATGTTTGCACAGGGGACGGTAAGGAGGCAGTGTATGGAGCTATTTATCAACACCCGGAAGCTGGAGATGACGCCCCGCCTGAGGGAGTACGCGGAGAGCAAGGTCGAGAGGCTGGATCGCTACCTGCCCACCATCGACGAGGCCCGCATCGACCTGGCGGTGGAAGACACGCGCAGTGACGAGGATCGGCAGGTGGCTCAGTTGACGGTCTGGACCGGGGGGACGATTCTGCGCGCGGAGGAGCGCACAGGCGACATGTTCGCCTCCATCGACGCGGTCCTGGACAAGATGTACCGTCAGATCGCCCGCTACAAGGGGAAACGTCAGGATCGCTGGCGCTCGGCCGGCGAGGCGCTGCCGATCGAGGAACCCATTGAGTCAGGACCCGAGGGAGAAATCGTCCGCATCAAGCGCTTTGAGGTGAGGCCGATGACCCCCGGGGAGGCGATCGAACAGATGGAGCTGTTGGGGCATCACTTCTTCGTATTTCTCAACGCCGAGGAGGGCGCGATCAACGCGGTCTACAAGCGCCGCGACGGCAACTACGGCCTGCTGCAGCCCGAACCGGTCTGATCGAGGGGCCGCAGCGATCGGGGACAGGCGAACGGGGAGGGGCTCGGCTCGGAGCGAGCCCCTCCTTAGGCTGATGGTGATGGACGATGATGGCTGGTGATGACGGGGGGCGGGAGGTCGACGAGTGGAGAGGACGACTCTCCTCCTGCTGACGGGCGGACGGGGAGAGAGCGAGGTGGTGCGCGACCTGGAAGCGGCACGCCGTGCGGCCGCCCGGGACTTGTTGGAGACCCTGTCGCAGATTCCCGGGATTGAGCGCACCATCGTCGCCACCAACCACGCCGGCTGGGCGTCGACGCTGAAGGATCTCCCGGTGGAGGTCGACCTGGACCCCCCGGGTGAGCCCTTTCACTTCGGGCGGCGTCTGGCCGGGTTGATCCAGCACTGCGGGGCCCAGCGGGTGCTCTACACGTCCGGCGGCTCGGCTCCCCTCCTGCGCCGACAACAGTGGGTCGACGTCCTGGAGAGTCTGGGGAGAGGGGAGCGGGTGGTCATATCGAACAATCTCCATTCATGCGACTGGGCCGGTTT
>SKLM01000141.1 GCA_007123205.1 Thermoflexales bacterium | reverse complement strand
GGCGTTTGGCGGAAGCCACAGATCCCTCTTTTCCACCTTGATCATCTGCGGGATCTGCCAAACGCTCGTGGGGTCACTTGTGGAGGACTCGACCAAGACCCCCGACGGCGAAGACCGGTGCGTTGCGCGTCCCACGTGCCTGGACCTGCCCAGCTTGCGCCAGCGGTGAGTCGCCACCACCACCCCCGACGGAGGAGACCGGTGCGTTGCACGTCCCACGTGCCTGGACCTGCCCAGCCTGCGCCAGCGGTGAGTCGCCACCACCACGCCCGACGGCGGAGACCGGTGCGTTGCACGTCCCACGTGCATTGCACCTGCCCAGCCTGCGCCGGGGGTCAGTCGCCACCACCACGCCCGACGGCGGAGACCGGTGCGTGGCACGTCCCATGTGCCTGGACCTGCCCAGCCTGCGCCGGGGGTCAGTCGCCAGCACCACGCCCGACGGCGGAGACCGGTGCGTTGCACGTCCCACGTGCATTGCACCTGCCCAGCCTGCACCGGACCGGTTCGCGCGCGCCATGTGCGAAGACGGGACCGGCAGTGGAGCGATGAGTCTGGCGGAACGCACGGCAGACCGAGTGGATGACATTCTTGAGAGGCATACACCCGCATCATTGCCCGCCGACACCATCGAATAGATGCACAGAATCGCGTCTAGAAGTGGGACCCAGTGAGCGGTACGCTACAGCTTTCTGGGCGCCCGCAGCGCTCGGGAGACCAAGAACAGCAAGCTAGGTGAACTAGTGGCCCTACTTGAAGGGTCAGCCGATGCGAAACGAAGAGACTAGAGGCTATCATCTGGTCGCTAGTCTCACGGCCAGTACGAGTTGAGGGGGGGGCTCGCTGACGCTGTAAGGCGAGCAATGCAAGTGGCACTCCTTGACACGCTATGGGCTGCCGTGGCTGGAACACAGACCCGGATAGGAGCGATCACGTCGGATCATGCGGCGGAGACGTGGTCTGGCAATGAGTCAACCATGCTTTTGGAGGGCAAGGGTACCTTGCCCGTCGGCGCTTGAGCACCGCTATCTCCTGGATGGTCTTCATCGTCGTAGCAAAGAGGCAGTTCCCCCTCCCAGTGCCCTTCCCTGGCCAGTTCTTCAGTCCCAACTCTGTCATACCATCTTCTTGGCGCCAACCTAGACTCGCCTGGACTCCCAATGTGTAAGTGCTGAAGTGTCTGGCTCAGCCAGTCTTCAGTATATCACGCCAATGAAGGTTTGTTCGTAGTAGATGTCAGATACTTCGAACACACGGGAATCCACTGGAGCGGCCCAGGGATCCGGCGTGAGGCGGGTTCGCCACTGAGAACAAGCGAGGTCGTGGAGGGTGGGACTCCCCGCAAGGCACGATCCATATGGGCGAGGATGCCCTGAGCGGGTTGTAACTGGCGCGGCTATCGCAGATCAAAGCGATGATAGGGGCACCTTCTCGTGTCACTGCGCCGGCGATCGCCAACGACCAGTTGGCTGGCGCCTTGTCGCGGGGGGCAGATCAGCTGGTGCCTTCGCTGCCAGATATCTCCACGTGATCCACAAGGGTGTCAGCCAGGTCGCAGTCGCGATTCGCCAGCCCCGCCTCGACGGCGGGGGCAACGTCACGCCGCTGCTCTTGAGGAGCTCCGTCCGACGCGATGGGTCCCATTCCAGCATTCGCCGGCCCGTCGTGTTCTTCTACGTCGTCTCGGCCTTCGGTGGCTCACTCTTGACGACCTGCCCTTCGCGGATGACCAGAAAGACCTGGTCTAGCAGGCCAACATCCTCCAGTGGATTGCCCTGAACGGCGATGATGTCGGCGAGTTTGTTCTCCTGGAGCACGCCGATCTCGGACCAACCCATAGCCTCCGCAGGCCAGGACGTAGCGGCTTGGAGAGCCTGCATAGGGCTACAGCCATACTCCACCAGCGAGCGGATCTCGTCGGCCATTGCGTCAAAGCGAACATCCCCGCTCCAGCTGTCGGTACCGGCCAACACCTTTAGCCCGGCCTCCAAAGCGCAGGTCAGCGACTCCGCCTTGCGCTCCAGGTAGTCGCCTGCCTCAATCCACTCTTTCTCCGCCTGGCGCGCAATTCCAGGGTCGGCATGGTTTCGGCGCCGGTCGCACCATTTTTGGCGCTCAATGGTGACATTGATGGTCGGCGTCCAGGAGATATCCTTTTCCACGGCCAGTGCAATCTCTTCAGGCGTGGGTGTGCCGTGCTCAAAAGTGTCGACGCCAGCTTCAATGGCCATCCGCTGGGAAGGCGGCTTGCCGGTATGGCAGGCTACCTTTTTGTCGAGGCGATGAGCCTCGTCGACCGCAGCACTCAACTCTTCCTGCGTCATATCGGCACCCCTGTTGGCGATCTTGATGAAGTCGGCTCCGGTCTCTATCTCTTGACGCACTGCACGTCGGAAGCCGTCAGGCCCGTCGGCCCGGTTGGAGAACGCGGGCAAGAAGTGGCAATGCCCTCCTGTGGGGGTCACCAGCCGGCCAGCAGCGTACACCTTGGGGCCCATGGTCTGGCTCTTGGCGATGGCCCGCTTGACGTCAGGCATGACGCCGCCCACAGATCCTGTATCGCGCGCGGTCGTCACGCCAGACAGCAGGGCCTGGCGCAGATTGGCAGCGGCCAGGAAAGCGATGGCAACCGGAGAATAGACCAGGGCCTGTTCGGGGTCGTAGGTGTAGGCTGCCGAATCGAGCTCCTCCCAGTAATAGGTGGGGTGGACGTGCATATCAATCAGCCCTGGCATAAGGCAAGCCTCAGGCAGATCAAGCTGGCGGGCTCCTGGAAACTCGGGTGCCTCCTGTTCGGGTCCGGCATACGCGATGCGGCGCCCGGCGATGGCGACGAGTGCCCGCGAAACTGGCTCACTGCCACTGCCATCGATGAGCATATTGGCGCGCAGCACGAGGTGCGCAGAGGCATCAGACCGGGGTTTCATCGTTTCCGTAGTGTGTTTCATAGTACACCCCCTCGAGTGTTGGCTTGCGATATGGTGGCCTGAGCGGCGTCCCGCACGTGGCCGGGTCGGGGCTCAGTGTGTGGTCTCGAATCGTATCTCGAGCGAACTGGCCGGCGTATTCGTTTTCCGTTGTCAGCGCCTCCTCGCCCAAGCTGTGATAGATGCGGCAATCACACATTCTCGGGCAGCATACCTCGCGAAAATGCCGACCGGTGTGTCCAATCCCCAGAGAGCTTCCGCCAGGCCCGAAGTTGCGGATCACTTCCAGAGCTGTTCATCCTGAGCTGAGTTCCCCCCTCGCTCAAGGCGCCGCACAAAGCTGACGAGCTCGTCGCCGAGGGCGATCATCTCATAGGAGCAGGTGAGGCCTGATTCAATACACCTCACGTCGTGGACCAAGTTAGCGCTACTGTCGGCCGTCCACAGAACCCAGATCGCGTTCTCAATTCTGGCCGGCGTATCGGCTATCCTGGAATCGGAACAACTGGAAAAGCCCCAGAGCGGCACTTGGCCGTACTGGTGAGCCATCTGAGCGAGGCCCGTGCAGTTGAGCATAGATGCAGGCGCGGTGTAGGTGGACACCATGGTGAGCTTGTGCAGTGGGCCGCTACCGCAGCCCCACACCACCGGTGCACCTGGCTTTCGCAATTCCGCAATCACCACGCCGCTGAGCACTTCAGCGTTGGACACGACCATAGTGCCGGCGGGCGTGACCGGTGCTGAGGCACTGTCTAGGCTGCCGGCGGGGTAGACGAAGGGCAGTCCTCGATCGACCATCATCAGGAGCTTGTGCAGCACAACCTCCAGATGACGCAACAGCGACGTCGGGTCCAGATAAGCCAATAGGAGCGGCTTGAGTGCGAGCTCCTCGGCGTTGCCTGCTACCACTTCTGCCATGGCGACAATGTCGGTAAGGCCAGCGTCATCCCAAGCTGCGAACATAATCGGTTTGACCGTGTTCTCCATCATGGTCAGGAATGGGCGCTGGTCCGCGATCTCGATGGGCACATCGGAGGGCAGCGCCATGGATATGGCAAAGCCAAGGTTGGGCAGAGCATCCCTTAGCCAAGCGACGTTTCCTAGGTCAGCCGAGAGCGAGGGGCGGCGCGTGCCTGTCTCCAGGTCACGAGTGTGGGGCAGGTCGGAGCCGGTGCCACCGCAGGAGAGGTGTCCCTCCAGATGCATGTGGGGGCTACCAGTCCGGGCAAAGAGCACGATCCGCGAAGGTACGGATACGAGTGTGTTTTCGACGACACCGGGTGGAAACCGTACCAGGCTGTCGTCGGTTACCGTGCAACCGGCAGAGCGCAACAGATCGAGGCATTCGGCCTCCTAGACGTGCACTCCCGTGCGCCGCAGCACCGCCTGGGTAGCGTGATGAGTCGCCTCCAACTCTGCATCGGAGAACATGCGGTAGCTGGAGGAATAGCAACGGATGCGATCCAGACCTGACGGGCCTCTCTCTGTGCATATTGCTGTCTGCCTCTCCCGTATGATCGTGGGACGGTCCGGGCTCGCCAGTCCTCCGCGTATTGGCTGGCGTGGGCCCACCCCTCGGTCTATCTATTCGATCAGCGATCCCCGCTGCACATCCTCCCAGTCACGGCAGGCCACGAGGTGGCCCGGCTCGATCTCTTGGAGTCCCGGCATCGTCGCGTGACACTCGTCCCTTCGCTGCGTGCAGCGGGACACGAAACAGCAACCCAGTGGTGGGTTCTTGGCACTCGGAATCTCGCCTTTCAGTAGCAGACGCCGGGTCTCGCCGCGCTGGTGCGGATCGGGTTCAGATACAGCTGACAACAGAGCCATGGTGTAAGGGTGGGCCGGCGAATCAAAGATTTGGTCGGTAGTGCCCAATTCAACAATGCGGCCCAGGTACATGACTGCCACCCGGTCGGCGACATAACCCACGAGGTTCAGGTTGTGGGTGATGATCAAGTAAGTCAAATCCAGGCGATCCGCCAGGTCTTTCAGCAAGTTCAGGACGCTGGCCGCCACCGACACATCCAGCCCGGAAGTCGGTTCGTCAGCGATCAGGAAGTCGGGATGCAGACAGAGAGCTCGAGCGACGCCAACCCGCCGTGCCTGGCCGCCAGACAGTTCGTGAGGGTACTTGTTGGCGAGCTCCTCCGACAGACCAACCATGCTCAACAGCTCTCCGACTGTGTACCGCTCGGCCTGCGGTACACGATGGATGATGTAGGGTTCAGTCAAGAGGTAGGAAACGGTTAAACGCGGGCTCAGCCCCGAATAGGGATCCTGGAAGATCATCTGGATGCGCGATCGCAACCGGCGGAATTCAGCGCCGGGGATGCTAGTCATATCACGCCCATTGTAGAGAATCTGGCCTGCTGTGGCAGGCAGCAACCCCAAAACCGTTCGAGCCAGGGTTGTCTTGCCGCAACCCGACTCTCCGACAAGTCCAAGGGTCTCTCCACGTCGGATCTTGAGGCTGACGTTGTTCACGGCGCGCACCGCCTGGATGGGACGGCGCAGCAGGCATTCCACGAGGTTACGATCCTCGGAGAAGTGGGTAGAAAGGTCGCGGACCTCAAGCAGCACTGGCGGCTCCTCCGCCCCAAGCGTGGCGAGTCGGTGGTCCTTGTCTTCAGACGGCCGCGAAACGGCGGACACGTTGAAGCTGGCATCGTAGGCCAAGGCTGGGTCATACATGTGACAGCGCACACCTCTCCCGTTCGTTCCGAAGAACCCCGGCTCTCGTTGCTCACACACCGGATGAGCGAACGAGCAACGGGCGACAAATTTGCAGCCCCGGGGCAGGTCCAGCAAGCTGGGCACGCGGCCGGGGACGGCCATCAGGCGTTGACCGCGATTGCGGCGCAATGGGACCGACGCCAGGAGGGCCTGTGTGTAAGGATGTCGGGGATGCTCAAAGATGGAGAAGACGTCATCCTGCTCCACTACGCGCCCGGCATACATAACCGCCACCCGGTCACACAGCTGGGCGATCACACCGAGATCATGGGAGATGAAGAGCAACGACGTATCGTACTCATAGCGCAGGCGTCTGATCAGCTCGATGATCTGTGCCTCGAGGGTAACGTCCAGTGAAGATGTCGGCTCGTCGGCGATTAGCAGTCCGGGCTTGGACATCAGCGCCATAGCGATCATGATGCGCTGCCGCATGCCCCCCGAAAACTCGTGCGGGAACTGGTCGATCCGCTCCTCGGCGTCAGGGATGCCGACCCGCTCAAGTACCTCAACAATCTGCCGGTGCAGGTCCTGCTGGCCCCCTTGCAGGCTTCCAGCATGCGCCAGGCGAATGTCACGCAGTTGTCTACCCACGGTGAAGACGGGGTTGAGGCTGGTCGTCGGATCCTGGAAAATCATGGCAATTTCGGTTCCGCGCATGCGGCGCAAACTGCGTGCATCAAGGGTCCGGAGATTCTTACCACGGAAGGTCACCTCGCCCGCCGTGACTTCCCCGTTGGGTGGAAGAAGCTGCAATAGAGCTGAGGCCACGGTAGACTTTCCACAACCCGACTCGCCGACCAGACCGACGATTTCGCCCGGTTTGACCTCAAAGGTCACGTCATGAAGCGCTTTGAGCGGGCCAGCGTGGCTGTGGTATACAACATCCAGTCCCTGAACCTGCAGAACGGAATCCATCAGACTCTCCTCGAACCAGACACGCGCGGATCGAGAATGTCGCGCAATGCTTCCCCAAACAGCGTGAACCCAAGGGTGGTTATCATCAGCGCGAGGCTACCACCAATGACGGGCCAGGGTGTCGTACGGATTCTCTCAAAGCCATCCGACAGAATCGTGCCCCAGGAAGGGGTGGGTGGCCGCACGCCCAGACCAAGAAACGAGAGTCCTGCTTCGGTGGCGATGGCGCTCGGCAGATCCATGGCGAGCATGATCAGCAGGGGCGGCAGCATATTCGGGACAATGTGCACCAATGCGATGCGTAAATGGCCGGCGCCCAAAGAACGCTCAACTTCGATGAACTGCTCCTCTTTGACGGACAAGACCTGGGCACGCACGACGCGGGCGTAGCCTGGTGTGTAGGCGATGGCGATGACCAGGATGACATTGTTGATGGAGGGATCAAGAAGGGCCATCAATGCCAGTGCGAGCAGAAGCGCCGGAAAGGCCTGGAGTGTATCCATCGCTATCAGGATGAGATTATCCAGCCAGCCTCCCGCATAGCCCGCCACAAGGCCAATGACCAGCCCGGATAGCAGTGCGGCCAGGACAGAAGGAAACGCGGTTCCCAGCGCAACTCGAGTCCCAATCATCAGGCGCGACAGCAGATCGCGTCCCAGGTGGTCGGTGCCCAGCCAATGATCTGCCGAAGGGCCCTCCAGGCGACGACTGATCATCTGCGCGGTGTGAGGATGAGGAACCAGGAGCGGGCCGAAAGCGAGAAGCACGACTAAGACAGCGATGACCGCCAGGCCGAAAACGGCGGATGGGCGGTACAGCAATTGTCGGATGACTGGCGTCCTCTTTGCAAAGGACTCGTCGCCGATGGCCGCGAGCATTGTGGTCTCTTCCACACTCATGTTCACGACTCCCAGGTCCGGATACGCGGATCGAGATAGCGGTATGACATATCGGCTATCAGGTTGGCGAGCACGAAGAGAAAGGCTGCGACAAGAATCGCGCCTCGAGCCGCCGGATAGTTGCGTTGGGTGATGCTCCTGTAAATCAGCGACCCCAGGCCCGGACGGGTGAAGATAACCTCAACAAAGACGGCACCACCCAGGAGATTGCCCATCCCCACTCCGAGTACGGCGACGGTGGGGATCAGAGCATTCTTGAGCGCGTAGGTGAACAAGATCGTACGCTCGCGCAGACCATAAGCCCGGGCGGTGCGGATGTAGTTCTGGTTGAGAATCTCGAGCAGACTGGTCCGTACCAGGCGCGCCAGGTAGCCGATCCAGGTCAGGGCCAGGGCAGTCGCGGGCAGGAGCAGTTGCTTCCCGTAGCCCACTGGATCAGAAAAATCGCCGGCCCCAATGCTGGATATCAGATTCAGTCCCACGGCAAACAGGAGCAGAAGCAACAGGGCACTGACATACGTGGGCACTGTGATCAGGGACACCGACAAGAATCCCAGTGTGCGATCGAGCCACGAACTGGGGCGCGCTGCCGAGATGACACCCAGGGGTATGCCGATCAGCACAGCCATACCCAAGCTGGCGACGGCCAGGGCAACAGTGTGGGGCAGGGCCGCAGAAATCATGTTGCTGACGGGGCTACGCGTGGCGAAGTCACGGCCCAGATCGCCCTGGAGCAGACCGATGACGAAATTGGCGACCTGCACCGGTATTGGGTCATCGAGACCCATCTCTGTCCGCACGCGGGCACTCATCTCCTCGGAGGCACGCGGGCCGAGCATAAGCTTCACAGGATCTCCAGGAATGAGATGGGCCAGGGACGCCAGGAGTACCGTAGCCAGAAGCATAACAACCAGAGCCATCACCAGACGTTTGAAGATGTAATAGGCCAATGCCGACCTCCTGTGCCGACCCTGTCAGGCAGAGACGCCACTATGTGCTAGAGAGGCGGCGCGAGGGTGCTGCCGCGCCGCCTCGATCTATCCACTAACTACTTCGACGTGAACCGCCAGGGGATGAACTCCCCTGTAGCCATGACGACCGGAGAGATGGTCCTCTTGGCGACGAAGAAGCTCGTGGGATGAGCGATCCACGCCGAGTGGGCAGCTTCGTCCATGAGTTGCTGCATCTCGACATAGATCTCTGCGCGGGCTTCCGGATCCATTTCGCGCATCCCTTCATCGTGGAGTCGGTCGTACTCCTCGTTGCACCAGTACATCCAGTTCCATTCCTCGACCTGCGCGCAGGTGAACCACACCGTAACCCAGGCTGGGTCAGGATTGGTGGCATACGCCATCAAGGTCAGCTGTCGTACCCTGGCCCCTTCCGCACCGTAGCCCTCTTCCCAGAAGAGACCACCCTCCTGGGGGATCAACTCGACGTTTATGCCTGCCTCGGCCAGGTTGGCCTGGATGATCTCGGCCATGGTCGCGTTTTCGGTGATGTTCTCAAAGGTCAGCGTCACATCGAGGCTTTCCAGACCTGCTTCAGCCAGGTAAGCCCTGGCCTGTTCGACGTCCCGCTCGTACAGCGGTGCATCGTGCCATGCACCCAGCAGGCTGGGAGCCATCATCGATCTGGCCCGGGCGTATCGGCCGTCGTACGCGGCTTCGATGAGAGAGTCCACAGCGATCCCGGCGCGGATGGCCCGGCGTACGTTTACGTCCTCGAGATTGGGATGCTGTACGTTCATAGCCATCCAAGTGTAGTTGAGCGTGTCGACGGGGTACACATCGAAGTCGGGATTGGCCTCAAAGCGCTCGACCGCATCGGTGCCGACCGCGCCAAAGTCTACCGCACCCGACTCGAGCGCAATCTCGGCCGCGCTGCTCTCAGTGATCACCAGGAAATGGATCTCGTCCCACTCAGGGGGCTCACCCCAGTAGTCCTCGAAACGCCTCAGCACCACCCTCTGGTTGGGAATCCACTCGGCGAACTCGTAGGGGCCCGTGCCCACTGGAGCGGTCGCAAGAGCGTCGCGGCCCATTTCCTCCATGGCCGCCGCGCTGACAATCCAGCCAGCTGTGACCGGCAGCGTGCTTTGCCACAAAGGCGCAAAAGGCTCCTCCAGGATGATGTCACCAGTGTATCGTCCGGTGACCTCGACCTTGTCCAGGGCAGCCCAATCGTCCCGGTATGGCGGATCGAGTTCTGGGTCCTGGAAGCGCTCAAAGGAGTATTTGACGTCCTCGGCGGTCAGCTCTCCGAAGCCCTTATGGAATTGTATGCCCTCGTGCAATCGGAAGGATATGGTCAGGCCATCGTCAGAGACGGTAAACGGCTCGGCCAGCAGAATCTCTTCCGTCTTAGTCAGATCACCCGGATAGACGATCAGCCCTTCATGGATGTTGCTCGAGATGTTGCTGTCCACGTTCTGGGGAATGAACGCGGGATCTAGATCCCTCATGTCTGATGTAATGCGAAGCTTCAGGATCTTAGGTTCCTCCGGCGCTGGTGGTTGGGTAGGCTCAGGTGGCTCAGTAGGCTCGATCTCGGCCGCCTCTGGCGGGGTCGGAGAGGGCACTGTACTGGGTTCTTCCGCGCCGCATGCCGCCAACACCGTGCCGAGTACCAGAACAACCACCATTATGCAACTGAGTTTGGGCAGGCTCTTCACGTCGTACCTCCTCGTCTCCTTGTTATTGTACCAGCTAATACGTACACGCTTTTCACGTCTGCCCTGCAAAGACTGTCCTTTGGCATCACCCCCTCTCCCCAAGACTGCCCGCGGTCATTCTGTCTGCGTCGGTATTCCCGTGCACCACCGCCCCACAGCGGTATGTGCGTAGAGCGGATGAGACGTCCGAGCTTGGGAGCACGGTCCACCTGCTGTAGTCCCGTCCAAGCGGCGGTTGGTGCCCGCATAGCACACCAAACGAGCATCGCCCTGCACGTATGTCAAAGTGCCCGGTTCGGCTCCGGCAAGACCGGTGGACCGGTATGAGCAGCCTAGCCGGGCATCGAATGGGCGGTTTCCACCATTACGTCCAGAAGGCGCGGATTGGCGTCCAGGGGAAAAGGGCTACCCGTGCTGACCACAAACCCCTTGGCTCGAGCGCCGATGCGGGCTTGCCGGCGGACCTCAGCAGCCATCTCATCCAGGGTGGCGTGCAAGCCAAAGTGCACGGCGTCGATGTTCCCCAGCACGGCCACCCGGTCTCCGACCCGGTCCACCACGTCCTCGATCTCGATGCGAAAGCCCTTCTTGCTCTCCTCAACAGCAATGGCTGCCACGTCACATCGAGCCATCTGATCCAACCTCGGGATCACGTCACCGCAGACATAGTGAATGGGCAGCAGGCCGAGACCGCGCATGTGCTTGAAGTAGGGCTGATTGTAGCTCAAGACAAACTCGTCGTATGCTCTGGGGGAGATGAGATCTGCACCGGTGAACACCTCTTCAACATAGACACCGTGAATCCCCACAGCGGCCCATGAGGCGACCACCTCTCGGGTCTGTG
>SKLM01000389.1 GCA_007123205.1 Thermoflexales bacterium | reverse complement strand
GTTGGAGCGCTGACGGCGCCCGGTTTGTAGTCAGGCACGCAGGCGCAGCCGGAGTGCCGGCGGGACGCTACTCCGCTAGCGCTGCGTAGCTCACTACAAACGGGAACGCTACTCCTCTGGCGCTGCGTAGCTCACTACGAACAGGTTGGACTGGACCGGAGCAGCGGAGGCACGAAACGCCTGTCCGCCCCTGCGCCCGTCAGCTCTCCAGAGCAGCGATGGCTTCGATCTCCACCAGGAAGCCGTAGTGGAGCTCGCGCGTGGGGACCACGGCGCGGGCCGGGCGATGAGGGCCGAAGAAGTCGGCATAAACCGCGTTGACCCGATCCCAGAGGGCGATGTCGGCCACGTACACCGTGGTCTTGAGGACGCGGTCAAGGTCGGTGCCGGCGGCGCGGACGACGGCGGCGACGTTCTCGAGGGCCTGCTCGGTCTGCTCCTCGATGGAGCCGAGCCGCCTCTCACCAGTCTGCGGGTCGACGGCCAGTTGGCCGGAGACGTAGACCAGGCCGTTGTGGACGATGGCCTGGGCGTAATGGCCGGCGGGGCGGGGCGCACTATCAGTTGTGATCGCTTTCATCGCTATCTCCTTATGGTTGGTGATGATGATTGACCACCCGGCTGGCGTGATCGCGAGTCGCACCGGGGGCGCGGGGTGGGCGTGATCCGTTCGGGGACCGATACCCAGACGACGGAGTTGACCGTCACGCCTACAGGACCTAGTTCTACACAGAGAAACACAGAGTAGTCACCGAGATTCACAGAGGGAGGGTCGGCACCATTTCGTCACACGATACCTTTGCGCGGCTTCAGCGGTCCTGGAAAAGGGCAAGCGGCGGCTTTCGGAAAGCCTTCACCGCACGGGGTACGACGAGGGATAAGCGACAGACAATGGCGACGGCGTGATTTGAACACGCGACCAAGGGCTTATGAGTCCCCTGCTCTACCACTGAGCTACGTCGCCACGTGCACGGAGCGGGCGCCTCTCAGCGCCCGCTCGTCGAGGTAGCGGGGCCAGGATTCGAACCTGGGACCTCCGGGTTATGAGCCCGACGAGCTGCCACTGCTCTACCCCGCAACACGGCGAGGATTATAACCTACTTGCTCAAGGCTGTCAAGTGGGCATCTTGATCATCTTCACGCTCCACGGGACCGGCCCTCTGGTCGAGATTCTGGCAAGCCGACACCGGCGCCTATCAGCGCTTTCTTGGGATAGGTGTCATTGAGCCAAGTGCCGGTCACCCTGACGATCGATCTCGCGACGGAACCAGCGAATACGCTGCATGCAAGAACCGCACGGTCTGCGGAGAAACCGCGCGGTTCTGGGCCTGATCGACTGCGTCAACGGCCGACGGAGTCGGCGAGGCTGTCTATGCTGTCCTACGGCGTCCTACAGAGCCCTGACCTGAACGGCCCGCAGCCCCTTTTCGCCTTCCTGGACACCGAACTCGACCTGCTGGCCCTCACTCAATGAGGCGAAGCCGCTGCCCTCGATGTCCGAGTGATGTACGAATACGTCCTCTCCAGCTTCGCGCGAGATGAAGCCGTATCCCTTGCTGTCGTTGAACCACTTGACGGTTCCTTTTTCTCTTTCGGTCATTTTGCTACCTATACTCCTTGGAATGGTCAATCTTGAGAGAAGCGGGGAGAGGCGACACAGACTCCCAGGCCTCCGCAAGTCCGGGCAGTCCTTAGACTCCAGCCAAAACCTACTTCCTCTTACGTGAAGACCATGGTAACAGCTTCCGCGAAGATGTCAACTATGCACGGCACCCGATCCAGCCGGGGCCCGGCCACCGAAGTACGGGCAACACGCGCTGACTCAACCCCCCGACGCCGCTGACGACCATACAGCCTCCGGTCTGGCTTCCCTCAGCTCCGGTCAGCTCCAGCCCGGGCTCCAGAAACGCCCTGCAGACCATCCCCCCTGCCCGCCAGACCCGTGGTCATGGTCCGAAGATGGCATCCCACCACACGACCCAGAATGGCCGCGAGTCCGGCAGCTCGAAACGGGGCTCGGGGGCTTCGGGCGTCGACGCCGGGTCGGGCTGATCCTCGGCGGCGATCACGAGGGGGAGGACAACGACCTCGCCCGGTCGCGCCATCTTCAGTTCCTCCCGCGCCCACTTCTCGACATACTCATCGGTCTGCACGTAGGCCAGGGTGGCTGCCAACTGATCCCGCTCGGCCTCACGGGTGGACACCAACCCCTCGAGCTTGCGCGCCTCCTCCTGGAGCTCCTGGGCCAAGGTCAACTGCTCGACGAAGGCCCAGCCCACAGCCCCGACGACAAGAACGACGATGAGAATGACAGCCCCCGTGGCAATGCGACCGCGGTCCAGCCATGGCAAGTCCATCCGCACCTCCGTGATCGAGCGGCTCGGTCCCCTTCCGGTGAGCTCTCCCCGCTGCCGCCGTCGGTCTCCCGCCGAAGGATCTGACAGCAGTCCAACGGATGGGGAGGACGGGTCCGGCAGCGCGGCCCGACGTCCATCGTACAACAGACCGGGGGATTGGTCAAATGGGCCGCCCGGCACGGGGGAAGCAAAAACCCGAGACGGGGATCGCCTCGGGATAGGAGTGCCGAAGGTGGGAGTTGAACCCACATGGGCGTAAAGCCCACTGCGCCCTGAACGCAGCGCGTCTGCCTGTTCCGCCACTTCGGCGTTAACCCTTTGCGGGCAACTCGTATTGTACATGAAATGGGGCCGGTGTCAAGTCGAGGCGGGACGTCAAGGTGCAACGCACACTCCAGGTGCGTCGCACCGAATCCCGCTGGCAAGAGGGAGGTGAGACGGCAAGGTGCAACGCACGCTCCAGGTGCGTCGCACCGAATCCCGCTGGCAAGAGGGAGGTGAGACGGCAAGGTGCAACGCACGCTCCAGGTGCGTCGCACCGAATCCCGCTGGCAAGAGGGAGG
>SKLM01000227.1 GCA_007123205.1 Thermoflexales bacterium | reverse complement strand
TGGTGGACGACGGCGTCCTGAACAGGATCGAGATGGCGTTTCGGGCCTACGATCCCTGCCTGGGATGCGCGACCCATACGTTGCCCGGCGACATGCCGATGATTGTGCGACTCTACAACCACGAGCGGGAACTGGTGCAGGAGATCCGTCGAGACTAGGAGAGGGTATGGCCAGGCGAGGAATGACCAAGAAGTTCACCACTGAACACGAGATCACGCTGGAGCGCCCGATGGTGACGCGCCATTATGTGATGACGTGGGACCTGGAGCGCTGCGTCGGCTGTCAGATAGGACCACTTGTCTGCCCCAAGGAGGCCGTGACCCACGTCCCGGGGGAGATCGTGGACGGTCGGCTGGTCACCAGGCCGGGCGTCGACATCGATGCCGATACGTGCGTGCTGTGCGGCATCTGCGAGGTCATGTGCCCAAAGAATGCCATCACCCTGACGATCAACGGGGTCCGCGAGAACCCAGCTCTGGTTCACGAGGCGTTCCCCGAGCTGATCCAGTCCACCGCCTTCCACCACGACCGCTTCGATTGGAGTCGAAAGGACTTCGTCATGGTCAATTGTCCCACCCACGTCATCAGCTTCGATGCCGAGGAGAAGACAATGGTGGTCGACGACGAGCACTGTATTCGCTGCCGCCAGTGCGAGGTCGCCAGCCATGGCGCCTTTGAAGTGACCCAGCCGTGGCAGGGGCAGGTGGAGCTATACCGCGAGCGATGTGTCGAGGGATGCTTCGCCTGTGCCGACATCTGCCCCACCCGCGCTCTCTACATCGATGACGACAGCGGTGAGCTGGCCCTGGCTGATTACTACTGCATCAAGTGTGGCGCCTGCATGCAGGTCTGCCCTATCAAGCCGGAGTACGAAGTGGAAGAGGTGCTGGTCGAATCCCACGGCGTCACCAAGACCGTCACCCACGAGCGCATCAGCAACCAGGACGACCTGCCCATCTGGGTCGAGCGGTGGCGCATCCGGCATCAGCCCGTCCACAGCGGAACGTGGATCGAATCCCTCACGAAGATGGCCGACGATAAGGCCACCATGGTCGAGATCGACAGCAAGCGGGCCCTGCGACGCCGCGATCTGCTCAAGGCACTCAAAGGGGCCGGCATGTTCATGGACCTGGAGGAGTAACCCCGGGAACCAGCTCGCCGCCCCCGCCCTGGTGCCGGGCACTTGCCCCGCGTGCGAAGCTAAGCCACGTGCGAAGCTAAGCCGCGTGCGTAGGTAAGCCGCGTGCTCAGATCGCGCCAGCGAGCCCCAAGCCGTGCCTGGCACCTCCCCCACCGCCTGCGAAGGACATCGGATGAAGCCCCTGTCCCCCCAAGCCCCGCTCCGGGCGGATTCACGATCCGCCCAGTACTCCAGCCCTCCCATGCTTCGTAGCTGCTCCTTGATGCGTCGACGTCCCTCCATAGCAAGCTCCGCATACTCCACCGGCTCCGACTTCGTGAATACGCCGTTGGGACGGAGAAGCTTGATCAGCCAGAAACGGTCTTACGCACAGCGCGCACGTCGCGTTGGTTGAGATGGCTGCCCAGATTGAAGTACCGGTCGATCACGTCCGCGTAGCTGGTCTTCCGCAGCCCCCGCCACAGCTCGGTCGCGTAGTCGACCACCGTGCCGTAGTGATCGCTGAGGTACTCGCGGCGCATCTTGTCCACGTCCCCACCGGGAAGGTGGAAATGGAGCCGGTCGATGAGGGCCATGTCCAGCATCTGATCAGACAGCGGCTGCAGCAGGTGAGAGGTCTTCACCAGCTGGCCGATCTCACCGGCGATATTGCCGTTGAACACGATCAAGGCGTCCGCTGGGACCTCCTCCTTGCCCCGGGCGAAGCTACCGGACTCCATATAGTCCTTGAGGATCTGAATCCTATGGGCGTCGCGAAAGCGGACCCCGGCCACCTCATCGAACGCAACGACGTCACACAGACCCACCAGCCGGATGCGTCCCGTCCCCAGGTGGATGAAGAGCCGGGCCACTGTAGTCTGCCCGCCAGAGATGAGGATGGCGAACGGGGAGATCCCCCGATACACGTAGCTCTTCCCTGTCCCGCGAGGGCCCAGCTCTATCAAGTTGTATTTGGCCTCCACCATTGGAACGAGCCGCATCAGGTGGTACATCTTCTTTCGCGCGGTGAAGTCCGGATGGGAGGGCTCCAGGCCTGTGGTTCGCAGGAGGACATCGAGCCACTCGTCCCGCGTCAAACTCTCCCGCGCGGCGACGTACTCATCCAGCTCTGTACTGGGCTGTTGGATGAGCTTCAGGCGGTCGCTGATGAATGGCCGAGTGGCCCCGGCAGCCTTGAACTCCAGGGCATACTGGAGGTCCACCAGAGCCCAGATGCCACCAGAAAGAGCTTGTCGTATTGATGGCCGACTTGATCCTCAATGATGGCGTCAGCCACCCCATATTCACCAGCTCGGCCCAGAAGCGATTCGCCTGCGTGTCGAGGCGCACTCTCACTTCGTCGATCACGGGGTGCTTCCCCTTCTGAGGCGTGATGGCCTTGATCTTCTCACTCTCGTCGGCGCGCACGTAGTTGCGGCTCAGGGTCTGGCGAACGTACTCCAACCCTTTCGCCACTACGTCAGGGTCGACCGAGGAGCAGTACTGACCCAGCAGGTACTCCAGGAGTAGATCGGCACGTTGAAGCCGGACTTCATCTGCTGCACGAGGGCCCTGCGGACGACGCGCCCGGGCAACGTATCGTTTAGCTTCTGGTCGAGAGCATCAAGCTCCATGATCGCTCCTCCCGGGGCCATCTAGGCTCACCTGTCCACGTCTTCGCACCTTGAGATCTCCTCAGCCGGCGAGCGGGCAATGACGTGTGACGGCACCCGATCCCGCTGCTGCTGATCCAGAGTGATCAGTCTCGCCCCGCGTTCGCGCGCAAGGGCCACGTAGACCG
>SKLM01000024.1 GCA_007123205.1 Thermoflexales bacterium | reverse complement strand
TTGGCGCCTGACAGATCGGGCCGACCTCACACGACGGTCGGCGCACCGGTGATCGGCTGCGCAGTTTCTTCTATCCTGAGCACTGCGCGGCTGGGCCGGCCAAGCTGGGCACCATAGAAGACTGGGACCGTGGCCAGCACAAACCTGTCAACGGCTCGCCGGTCATCCAGACGCTACCGCGTGAGACGAGGTCAAAGGGCGGACGATCAACCACTACAACGGGGCCGTCTGGCTCACATCGGAGCTGTGAGCCGGTTCTTGCCCCCTGTCGATGGCCCAGGGCTACGCACGGTGATGCGTTCCTGGGCGAGTAGCCCGACATCCGCCTTGGCCCAACCGGCTTCGAGTACGAGCTCCAGGGCGACGACCCCATCCGTCCTGTAGAACCTGGCGCCATCCGACGGCCCCCGAGGGGGCTGGGCGACCTTCCTAACCCAACCGGGATCCCACGAAATCCTGCTGTCCCTGCAGGAAGGGCCCCATTCCCATCGCCCGTTTCCCGGCCAGCTGCACCTCCTCGAGCCGCAGCGCCCCCTCCCCGGTGACCACGGCAGCGCCATCCCCCACCTCCACCACGGCCCCCGGCTTCTCATCGCTTTGCCAATCCGGCAGCGGCGAGGCCGCGATGATCTTCAGCCGCCGCCCCTCCCAGAACGTGTAGGCACCGGGCCAGGGGGTCAGCGCGCGGATCTTCCGGTCGAGCGCGACGGCCGGCCGGGACCAGTCCAGCCGCCCATCCTCCTTGCGCAGCCGCTCGGCGATAGTCGCTTCCTCATCGTCCTGATGCTGCGGCACCAGACCCCCGGCCACGTAGGCCGGCAGTGTCTCCGCCAACAACTCCGCGCCCAGGAAAGAGAGCCGTTCCATCAGCGTCGCCCGCGTGTCGTCGGCGCGGATCGGCTCCCGGCGCTGAGCCACGATGGGCCCCGTGTCCAGCCCCACGTCCATCTTCATAATGGTGACGCCCGTGACCTCGTCGCCCGCCATGATGGCCGCCGCCACGGGGGCCGCCCCTCGCCAGCGCGGGAGCAGGGAGGCGTGGACGTTAAGGCAGCCGTACGGGGGCAGGTCCAGGACCTCCTCCGTCAGGATTTGACCGAAGGCTGCCACCACGATCAGCTCGGGCCGCCATTGCGCCAGTTGAGCCAGGGCTTCCGGTGTGCGCAGTGACCGCGGCTGGAACACGGGGAGGTGCCGCTCGACGGCCTCCCGCTTCACGGCGGACTGATGGAGTTCGCGGCCGCGGCCGGCGGGCCGATCGGGCTGCGTGACCACGCCAACGACGTCGTGTGCTTCTGTCAGCACCCTCAGCGTCGGCACGGCGAAATCGGGGGTCCCCATAAAGACGATTCTCGTCTTCATAGGCGCATTCTAGCACGAGGGCGAGAGCCGGGCAAATACCCGTCCCAGGGTCTTGACGAAGTGATGGTTAACTCAACAGGTGGGAACAACAGGCTTGGAGGGATGAGGGCACTCTCCCTCACGGCCCCGCGTGGCCGTGCTAGGCGTTTCCCCAAGGGCGAGAGGTGTAGCTGCGGCCGAATCCGCCCACGGCGACACCCACAGACGAACGAACCCTCTCAGCAGAGCTTCTCCCACGCCTTCGCCTACGAGCGGTGGAGGACGCAACTGTCGGTGCAGGACCGTAAGACCCATCTGGTATGGGACCATACCCCCCACGCGGTGCAGCACCGCCGGGAGCCACGGCTGCCACACCCAGGGAGCCCCGGTAGAGACCCTGCAGGTTGCAGCGCGGGTCTCCGGAGATCTCCTTGCGAACCGTCCAGGGCTGTCTATAATCTCGCTATGCCCGAGCTACCCGAGGTGGAAACCGTCGCTCGCGGACTGGACAAACAACTTCCCGGAGCCTCCATCAGCGCCGTGGACGTGCGCTGGGAACGCACCATCCAGGCACCCGAACCGACGATCTTCGCCCGCCAGCTGGTGGGCCAGACGATACGGTCCGTGCGGCGGCGCGGCAAGTGGGTCGTCATCGACCTGGACAGCGGCGACGCGCTCCTGGCCCACCTGCGTATGACAGGTCAGCTGCTCCTGGAACCCCGGGAATCCCCGGATGGGGACTATACGCGGGTTCTACTCAGCCTGGACGACGGTCGTCAGCTCCGCTTCGCCGATATGCGCAAGTTCGGCCGTCTGATCCTCACGGCCGCTGTCGACGACGTGTTGGGGGACTTGGGGCCCGAGCCCTTGACCGATGATCTAACGCTTGAGAGGTTCCAGCGTATGCTGTCCGGGCGCCGGGGTCGCATCAAGTCGCTCCTCCTGGACCAGCACTTCGTGGCCGGTCTGGGGAACATCTACGTCAACGAGGCCCTATGGCAGGCCCAGATCCACCCCCTCCGCCCGGCGGCCAGCCTTTCTCCGGCCGAAGCGCGACGGCTCCACGGGGCCATCCAGTCCGTCCTGCGGGCCGCCATCCACCAGGGCGGTACCACGCTGACCAACGGCAACTTCCGCCAGGCCGACGGAGCCGCAGGTCGGTACGCGAGCCGCCTCCAGGTCTATGGCTGCGAGGGAGAGTCCTGTGGATGGTGCGGATCTGCGGTCGAGCGCATCCGGGTCGGCCAGCGGGGGACCTACGTCTGCCCCGATTGCCAGCCCCTTGAGGGTTGACGGCCGCCAGACGCCGGTGCGCTGCACCTCCAAGGTGCATTGCACCTGACCAGCAACGGTGCGTTGCACCTTCGAGGTGCATTGCACCTGACCACCACCGCCAGCACCTTCCCGCCCGTGGACCCAGCCTCACTGCCGAAGGCCACACCCCTCTGGAGCGACCAGCCCCGATGTCTAGGGCGCTGCGCCCTCCCTGCGGACCAGGATGCGCCACAGCCAGCGCCTCACATCCTCCGGGGAGCTCAGACGCGCGTCCGCCCTCGTCTCACACGTCGCCTCGCAGACCCGCACCGCCACCCCGCC
>SKLM01000091.1 GCA_007123205.1 Thermoflexales bacterium | reverse complement strand
TCCGCCAGAAAGGGGATGGCGTCGCAGGCGTGCCGTAGCCCGGCCAGGGTCAGCGCCCTCCCGTCCAAAGTCGTGGTGTTCAGACTCACGGTATCGGCGGGGCCGAGACGGCGCTCGAAACTGGACAGAGTCTCCGAGCGAGTGAACTCGTCCTCCCCGTGAAACACGTAGAAGGTGGGTTTCGGCTTGGTCATGACGGCCTTCTCAGTTGGACCAGGCTGACGGCCCGAGCAACTTGTCAACGAGAGCTAGTTCTGAGTGCGCACCAGTTGGACCACGGCTCCAGATCGCTCGGTCCTGATAACGCTGTGGATCCTCAGATCGGCAACGTCCGCGTCAGTCGTCACGTAAGCCTGCAGGGCCGCGCCCAGCGGTCTCGAAAGTATCACGCCCATAGTGGCGACGGCCCACGCCAGGGGTAAGCGAGCCACGCGATCGCGGAGGCCTTCCTGTCGGTGGCCGAAGAACCCTCCCAGGGCGGCAAATGCTCCCAGTCCTGCGATGGCGCCAGCGACGACATAGTTGGAGCCGCAGCTGGGATGGATGGCCAGCTCCCGCTGACCAGCCCTGAGCCTTCGCAGACCCTCCTGTGCCGCGCCCAGTACCTCTTCGGCATCGATATCGCCATAAAGGTAGAAGCCGTGGAAGGAGGAACGGCCCGCCAGTCTCCGGGTGCCGCCGTGCTCGCTCAACACCTGCATGGTGGCATGTTCCAGTGCATGATTGCGCCGGACGCGGGCAATGGGGGGGAAGTCGAGCACAGCTGACAGGAATCCCTGGTTCATCGTACCTCCGATGGTTCTACGACCGGGTCGGATTGGGACGGCATGGCGATAACGATCAGCCGGTTGCGCAGACTGCCATACGGATGGCAGGTGACGAGAGTCAGTCGCTCATGATCTGTGGCCATCACGTAACGGGCATTCGCCCGGCGTACTTCCATGGGCTGCCCGGCTTCGGGCAAGATGAGCGTCACGGACACGGCATAGGTGCGGGAGATCTCGCCTGCGTGTAAGATGATCTCGTCGTCGACCTTGAGCGTGTAGAGATCACGGAAGATCTCACCCCTGGTGGTGTTGTGTCCATTGAGGACGATATTGCCGGACTCCCCGAGGAGGGCGGACGTATCGTGCCAGCCAGCGGCGTACTCGTCCGGCACCTGCCAGGTGACCTCCACCTCACTGCCTACCTCGCTCCTCTCCAATGAGACGGGAACGACGGGCCCATCCAGATCGAGGGTCGGAATCACGATTCGATCAGGGGGCACCACCCGCGGTCCGGGAGGCTCTGAATGACCAGGCTCTTCTGTGACGGACGGCGCCGGTGAGTAAGCGGCTTCTGGGCTTGGCGACACCGGCGGTTCTTGCGTAGGAAGGGGGGCCTTCGAGCTCTGCGGCTCTGCTGGTTCCTCCGGGCTTTCCGGCGTCGGGCTTCCGAGTTCCGTGGTGGGCGTCAGCACGCGTGCCGAGGGGGGGCGAGCCAGACGCGAGTGGGCATACGGATACGCCAGGGCGGCGCCGGTCGCCAGCAGTACCACCCCGGTAAGAATCAGCAATCGAGCGACGGTCCCAATCCTCTTCATCTGTCATTCCGACTTGCCAACACTCTAACGGATCTGGGATTATACTCGCTCAGGGAGTCTGCGACAAGGGAACCGGTCCTGAGGGGGTGTCGGTGGGTACGCAGCCTTTCCCCCAGCGGGGGGAATGGTATAATGCGTGGGTCGACCACGGTTCAACAGGTTCAACGTAAAGGGTAGTGGAGGCTGACACGTGGAGAACTCGCGCCCTCTCATCGCGCTCGCGGCCCTGGTCCTGATTGCGTCTCTGCTCTGCTGCTGTTGCTGCGTGGGCGGTCTCCTCGTGCAGCGGCCCGACAGCAGCAGGGTCCGGGGGCCGGATGTTATCGCTCCCCCGTCCGTGGACACCGCCACCGCCACTCCGCCGGTGACGGAAACCCTTACGCCCGCTCCCACGCCTGGGGTGGCCCGCGACCTCGATCTCGACCTGAAGTTGGAGACGGAAGCTGCACTGCGAGAAGCGGTCATCCCGGTACGCGATCTTCACGATCTGGCGATCCGGCTCCGAGGGCTCCCGGCCGACCTCGAGCGAACCGTGAACCCCGAAGGCCCTCCCGACTACGAGGTCGGCACCAGACGCTTGTTCCACGCCACGGATGTGGATACGGAGGCGCGATTCCAGCTCTACGCTACCCTCAGGTATCGGACCGACCATGTCTACATGTGGGTTGAGGAAGATGTGCGCGTCGATCAATCCGCTTTGGAGGCTGCCGCGGACCTCTTCGAGACGAGAACCTATGTCACGAATCGCGAGTTCTTCGGGTCCGAGTGGAAGCCGGGCGTGGACAACGATCCGCGCTTGAGCATTCTCCATGCCACGAACCTGGGGAAGAGCGTCGCTGGCTACTACTCGAGCGCCGATCAGTTTGTAGCCGCGGTACGCGAGGACTCGAACGAGATGGAGATGTTCTACATCAACATCGACAACGTAAGACTAAACAGCGACTTCTACAACGGCGTACTGGCCCACGAGTTCCAGCACATGATCCATTGGTACAACGACCGAAACGAGGAGACCTGGCTCAACGAGGGTTTCTCCGAACTGGCGGTGCGTCTCAATGGGTTCAACGTTGGCTCGGATCGGCTCTTTGCGGATGCCCCAGACACCCAGCTCAACTCCTGGCCCTCGGGTCCCGGGGTCGCGGGTCCCAACTATGGGGCCGGATATCTGTTCACCTCCTATTTTCTAGACAGGTTCGGCCCCGATGCCACCAGGGCCCTGGTGGCTCATCCGGAGAACTCGTTTGCCAGCGTGGACGCGGTGCTGGAGGATCTGGGAACCGGCTTGTCGTACGAGGACCTGTATGCTGACTGGGTGATCGCCAACATGCTGGATGACCCGAGCATCCACGATGGGCGCTATGGGTATCAAGATATCGTGATACCCCCTTTTCGGATCGGGAGCACCTACGGGCGTCGTGCCTATCCGGTGTCGAAGAGAGCCACAGTGAATCAGCACGGCACCGATTACATCGAGCTGCAGGGCACTCGTCCTCTCACCTTCAGCTTCTCGGGCTCCACGCAGGTCAAGCTGATCGACACAGCGGCTCGTAGCGGACGGTACGTCTGGTGGTCGAATCGGGGCGACGACTCCAACATGACATTGACCCAGCCATTCGATCTCTCTGATGTCAGCCGGGCTACCCTCTCCTATTGGACCTGGTATGACATCGAGGAGAATTGGGACTATGCCTACCTTGAAGTCAGCACCGACGGAGGAGAGACCTGGCAGATCCTTGCTGCCCCTTCCAGCGTGGACACGAATCCCAACGGCAACTCATTTGGGTGGGCGTATACCGGGGTCAGTGGGTCGGGGGATGAGCCGGAGTGGATCAGAGAGGACGTCGATCTTTCGGACTTCACGGGTCAAGAGATCAAGATCCGCTTCGAGTACATCACCGATGACGCGGTGCACCGGCCTGGCCTCGCTCTGGATGACATCCGCATTCCAGAGATCGGCTACGGGGAGGACTTCGAGGCCGACGGCGGAGGATGGGAAGCGGACGGTTTCATCCGCCACGCGAATGTGCTCTTGCAGCGCTGGCTGGTGCAGCTGATCACCTTCGGGCCTGAGACCACGGTAGAGCGGCTGGAGGTGGGCGATGGGGGAACCGGCTCGTGGACGATTCCTTTGAACTGGGACACGGACCGAGCGATTATCGCCGTGTCCGCCCTGGCACCTGTCACAACCGAGACAGCTACATACAGGTACGAGATCAGGGAGCAATGAGGGAGACTTCAGAGTAGGGTCAGCCGGGCACTTGGGCAAGAGTGGTGCGGGAACGAGCTATTGATGGATGTTGACCAACGTTCCTACCGAGGCCCAATGGAAAAGCCACTCCGCCTCTGCAGTGGGCAAGTTGATGCACCCGGCGCTCATGGGTTGTCCGAAGTTTGAGTGCCAGTAGGTGCCGTGGATCCCGTATCCGCCGTAGAAGTACATGGTGTAGGGCACGTCTCGCAGATGGTAGTCAGGTCCCCTCATGTCGGTCTTGAGGAGCTTTACGTAGATCCGGTACTGACCGACGGGCGTGGGGGTTCGCGGGAGCCCGGTGGAGACGAGCGTCGTCCGCACGGGCGTGTTGCCCTCATAGGCTGTCAGTCTCTGCGCGCTGAGGTCCACATTGATCCAGCGGACATCTTCGCCCACAGGGGGAGACGGTAGACTTGGGTCGGCGGGGGTCGGCGTCTCCGTGGGGTTCGGTGTGGCTGAGGGCACGAGGGTCGGCGCGGGGGATGGAGTTGATGTCGCGGTGGCGGAAGCCGTGGGCGTGGACGTCGACGATGGGGTCGCCGTAGGCGTGGATGATGGGGTTGGGCTGGGCGTCGATGACGGGGTGGGGGTTAGTGTGTCCGCCTCGGTTGGCACAGGCGTGACGGTTGCGGTGGATGTGGCTGTGGGGTTTGGACCTGCCAGAGCGGTAGAGACGATGTTTCCTGCGACTGTGTCAGGTGGGAAGGGCGCCGATCCGGAACTGCCGCCGAAGGGTAGTCGCTCCGGGGCATACCAGATCAGAACCAACAGCACCCCCGCGATCAAGGCAGCCAGCGCGCCGAGGACCAAGATCGGGAGGAGACGCCGCCATCGTAGCGGTTCTCGGGGGTGTAAGGGCTCAGCCGCCCTGACTTCTCCCGCCTCATACTCTTCGAGGCGCCCCTGAGCCCACCGCTTCGCAGCCGCGGCACGAGGGTTCTCAGGGTCCAGGGCGAGGGCCCGATCGGCGTAGGTCACCCCAGCTTGGGGGTCGTCGCTCAGCCAGGTCATCCACAGCAGGGCCGGGACGTTGTCAGGGTGGCGATCAAGCACGGCGCGGAAGGTGCGCCGGGCTTCGGCGAACTGTCCATCGCGGGCCGCGGCCTCGCCTTCTTGTAGGAGACTAACGAGCTGAGGGTCCATCTTCCTCCGTGAAGTGAACGCGGATCATCCTCGGCAAAGCGACAGGTCTAGACAGAGAGCATGATCGAGCATGATCTCACAGACCGGATTGCGACGATCGATGCTGAACATCTCGCTGAGATATCACCACGGCGAGATGGCGATCGGCCCTCACTCCACCGTCTCGGCACCATGGGCGGTCGGAAGATGCAGTCTGGCATCGATGAGCCGACACGGCGAGTCTATCATCAGACAGGGCGGTTGTCAACCCGGTGCCGCTCTGCTCCCGGAGTGATGTGATGTCGATGGGCACATCAACTTCCCACTTGCAGGACCGGAGCCGGGGAAGGCGGCGGTCGAAGATCGGGTGGGGTCATCTCACGCTCCGATATGCGCTGGCTTCTGTTCATTGTCCGGTGATCCAGACGTCGCTTGTGTGCTCCCACCGGGGGATCGCGTCGGGCTGGCCCATCTACTCGCTCGAGAGAGCACGGGAGCTGGCACGTGTCTGACCGCCCCATCCAATCGTCAGCTCCCGGAAAGGCCATCCTGTTCGGTGAGCACGCTGTTGTCTATGGTCAGCCTGCCATCGCCGTCCCCGTTTTGGAGGTAGCTGCTCGAGCTGTTATCGTGCCCGCGCCGACCGGGGCTGGCTTGAGTCTCGTCGCCACCGATCTGGAAGAACGTCTCCGACTGAAGGACGCCCCGCCTTGGGAGCCGTTGGCCTTTGCGGTGCGACACGCGCTCAGACATCTCGGTGAGCCTGAACCCGACGCCACCATCGTGATTCGGTCCTCGATTCCGATTGCGGGAGGGCTCGGCAGCGGGGCCGCTGTCTCTGCAGCGATCGTCCGCGCATTGGCGAGCTTCCTGGGTCACTCCCTCTCTCGTGAAGAGGTGAGTCGGCTGGTCTTCGAAGTCGAGAAGATCCACCACGGGACTCCCAGTGGTATCGACAACACGGTCATCGCATTTGAGCAGCCGGTCTACTTCGTAGGGAGGGAAAGCGCCAGGCCTGAACTCCTGTCGGTGGGTGCCCCCTTCACCCTCTTGATCGTGGACTCCGGCCGTCCCAGTCCTACGAAGCGGCTCGTCAGCCGCGTGCGAGGGGATTGGCACCGAGATCCGGACGGCCTCGGGGCCCTGTTTCGGCAGATCGGGGCTGTCGTCAGAGAGGCGCGCGGTCACATCGAGAGTGGAGACGCGGGCGCCCTGGGGCTACTCATGGACGAGAATCACAGGCTGCTCATTGAGCTGGGCGTGTCGTCTCCGACGCTCGACAGGCTGGTCCAGGTTGCGAAGGCTGCCGGCGCTTCGGGGGCGAAGCTTTCGGGGGCGGGCGGAGGGGGCTGCATCGTGGCGCTCATCGAGACCGACGGGAGCGATGCCATCAAGGCGCTGCGAAAGGCAGGAGCGGCTCGGGTGATCCAGACCACCGTGGAGTGAGGCCGGCGTTAACAGACCAATCCCTGTTGACTCCTGTGAGCTCTCAGCCTCCGTGGGTCTTGGTGCAGAGTCCGGCCTGTGACGGGGTCCGCCAGACCCTCACCTGATCCGCATCTGCGCTCCCGGGAAATCGAGACTGGTTCTTCTCCTACGCTCGTCCAGTCCGCGCGGAACTGAGCGACCGCCTGGTCGGCCTCATCAGACGCCGGGTTCGTCGGGGACGGCGTTAGCAGGGGCGAACTCGATTCGGCTGCTGCCCAGGCGACGAAGGGAGAGGCCAGCCTCCGATCAGCGGGGACGAACCCATTTGCGAACGAGCTGACGGCATGTTGGTCATCGTGGTGTCGCCCCGCTGAGATCGTCCCTGTCTCGTGGGGCTGGATCAGCAGCTTCATCGCTTCGAACCAGCTCACCGTGCACGCTTTCCTGTAGACCAATCTCGGACCAGGCGCTCCTCTTCCTGGTGAAGCGTATCCCACACACGCATGCTGTCGTAGGGAGACCGGCTTTCCCAATCATGTGCTCGAATACCTGGGGACGATCTGTTGGCAGGCTACCTTTCGCAGGGCTCTGGCTCGTGCTATAATCGCCGTCTGCATCCGCGGCTCATCCAAGTGCACGGTATCGATCTGGGCAATGTATGCGAATCTACCTGGACAGCGTTGGTTGTCGCCTGAATTGGAGCGAAATCGAGATCCTGGCCCGGCAATTCGCTGCGACGGGCCATACCGTCGTGGCGGACCCGTCGGAGTCCGACGTGATCGTGGTGAACACGTGTGGGGTGACGGCCCAGGCTGAGCGGAAGACGCGCCACCGGATTCGCTGCCTGCACCGAGATAACCGAGACGCTCGCATCGCCGTCATTGGATGCTATTCGACGTTGAGAGCGGAAATCTCGAATGGGCTACCCGGGGTCGTTTGGGTGATCCCGAATGGGGATAAGGACCGGACGGTCGATATCGTGACGGCCGAACCGCTGCCGTCATCCGTCCGGGAAGAACCGGCGACGGGAGACGAGATGCTTCGCACCCGGGCCTTCATCAAGGTACAGGATGGGTGTGACAATCGTTGCACTTTCTGCATCGTCCCCTCGCTGCGAGGCCCCTCCCGCAGCAGATCCAAAGGGGATGTCATCACAGAGGTCCGGGGGCTCGTTGAGCGGGCGGGATGCAGGGAGGCGGTGATCAGTGGCGCAAACCTGGGTGCCTATGGCCGCGACCTGGGCCTGGAGAAGGGGCTGCGGGCCCTCGTCGAGTCACTTCTGGCTCACACGGACGTCGAGCGACTGCGCCTGTCCTCGTTGGAGCCCTGGGACATAGAAGAATCGTTCTTCGAGCTGTGGGATGACTCGCGCCTCTGTCGTCAGATCCATTTGCCCCTTCAATCCGGCTGCGATGCGACGCTGCGCCGTATGGGACGCCCCATCGTTCGGGATGACTATGAGCGATTGGTGAAGGCGGCGCGGGAAGCGATCCCGGGCCTGGCCGTGACCACGGATGTGCTGGTTGGTTTTCCCGGCGAGGATCGAGACGCGTTCCGCGAGAGCTACGGCTTTGTGGAGCAGATTCGGTTTGCAAAGCTACACGTCTTCCCATACTCAGCGCGGCCGGGGACGCCGGCCGCGAGGCTGCCAGGGCAAGTGTGTCGCGAGGTGCGGGACGAGCGAGCGCGCCGCATGCGGGCCCTGGGTGCCGAGGAACGACGGCAGTTCCAGGAGAGCTTTCTGGGGCGAGAGCTGGAGGTGCTGTGGGAGAAACGACGAGGTGACGGGCGATGGACGGGCTGGACCGACAACTACATCCGGGTGGTAGGGCCTGGAGACCCTGATCTGTTCAACCGGATCACCCCTACCCGCTTGCTCGGCGTGTATGAGACCGCGCTGGAGGGACGGGCTCTGCTATGAATGAATGCACGTTCTGTCGTATCGCAGGCGGGGAAGAGCCGGCCCGCATCGTCTACCAGGACGAGGACGTCACCGCCTTCCACGATCGGAATCCGCAGGCACCTGTTCATGTGCTCATCATCCCCAACGAGCACATTGAGAGTGTGAACGAGGTCGAACCAAGTCACGTGGATCTGGTCGGCAAGCTCTTCGTGGTAGCCCGCCAGGTGGCGGAAGAGGAAGGCGCCGCCAGAGGATATCGATTGGTGGTCAACACCGGCTCCCAGGCGGCCCAATCTGTGTTCCATCTCCACGTCCACCTGCTTGGCGGGCGCGCGTTGCGCTGGCCACCGGGGTAGGTCGGGAGGGTCGCGGAGCGGCCCCTTCTGTCACAGGGCTGCGGTCTTGTGGCCAGGGGGAGCGCCATCGGGAGATCACGGGCGACTAGGAGAAACGGATGACTACCAAGGTATATGACGCTGTCATCATCGGTGCCGGCAGCGTCGGCCTCCCAACTGCCTTTTTCCTGGCCAATGAGGGGCTAGAGCCTCTGGTCATCGATCAGTTCGCCAGCCCTGGCCAGGGCTGCAACAAAGCGGCCATCGGTGGCATTCGAGCCACCCACTCCGCTCCGTCAAAGATTCGGCTGTGCCTGGAGTCTCTCGAGGTGTTCTCCACCTGGGAGGAGAGGTACGGCGATGACATCGAATGGTACCGGGGTGGTTACTCCTTTGTGGCCTATCGCGAACGGGAAGAACGCGCTCTCAAGGAGCTCCTGGTGACGCAGCGAGCCCTGGGACTGGAGATTGGCTGGCTGGATAAGGCCGAGTTGCTGGAGGTGATCCCGGATCTGAATCCAAAGAACCTCATCGGGGGAACCTACGCACCTGAGGATGGCGCGGCGTCACCGCTTCTCAGTGCTCATGCATTCTTCACGCGGGCGGAGGAGCGGGGGGCCCGCTTCCATTTCGGCGAGCGAGTGACCGGGATTATCTGTCGCCGTGGGAAGGTGGTCGGGGTTCGGACCGATCGAGGGGGGTATGCCACCGAGACGGTCATCAATGCGGCCGGTCCCTGGGCCCGACAGGCGGCGCAGATGGGGGGGCTCGATGTCCCGGTGACGCCGGACAGCCACGAGGCCGGTGTCACGGAGCCGGTGGAGCGGTTCGTAGAGCCGATGATTGTGGATCTCCGTCCCGCCGAGGGGTCCAAGAACTACTACTTCTACCAACACGGGACCGGTGCTCTCATCTTCTGCATCACGCCTGAACCCCCCATCGTGGGTACCGATCGCCGCGAGACGTCGGAGTTTCTGCCGATGATCGCGCCCCGGATGATAGGGTTGATGCCCAAGCTGGCCAACATCCGAGTGCGTCGCACGTGGCGCGGCCTCTATCCGATGACACCGGACGGGTTTCCCATCGTGGGACGGTCCCAGGAGCTGGATGGCTACATCTTCGCTGTCGGGATGTGTGGGCAGGGCTTTATGCTCGGACCCGGCGTCGGAGCACTGCTGTCCCGCATGGTGCGGGGTGAGCTGACCTCCCAAGACAGCGAGACACTGGAGGAACTGAGCCCATCCCGGCGGTTCGGTGGCGAGGAGAGGCTTAAGTAGGTGCAGGCGGGAGGGCGGCGCTGATGTACGACCACGTGTTCAACGCAGTAGACACCCACACCGCCGGCGAACCGACCCGTGTGGTGGTCTCCGGTGTCCCTTTCCTCCGCGGGTCGATGGCCGAGAAACGCCGTCAGCTGCAGGAGGAGTACGACTTCATCCGTACTGCTCTGATGCACGAGCCGCGCGGCCATAAGGATATGTTCGGGGCGATCTTGACGGCCCCCGTGCATCCCGACGCCGACCTGGGCGTGGTCTTTATGGACACAGGCGGCTACCTGGCCATGTGCGGTCACGGATCGATCGGTGCCGTTGCAGCGGCGCTGGCGACCGGGGTGGTTGGGCGTCGAGAGCCCGAGACGGTGGTGTCGCTGGACACTGTCGCGGGTCTCGTGCGAGCTCGAATCGCCATTGAGGACGGCCGGGTCGGTGAGATTGCGGTGGAGAATGTGCCGTCGTTTCTACTCCAGAGCGATGTAGATATTAAGCTGGGTTCCGGCACAGTGCGAGTTGACATCGCGTTTGGTGGCAACTTCTTTGCGCTGGTGCCCGCTCACAGGCTGGGACTGACGGTGGAGCCATCACAGCTGGGGGAGCTGGTGCAAAGGGGGATGGAGATCCGGGCGGCCATCAACGAACAGATGGATGTCGTGCATCCTGTCCAGTCCCACCTCCACGCGGTCGACCTGGTGGAGATCTACGAGGACGAGCCCGAGGAGGGCATCGGGTGCCGGAACATCGTGGTCTTTGGTGACGCGCAAGTGGATCGCTCACCGTGCGGCACCGGTACCAGCGCGAAGATGGCTGCCCTGTATGCCCAGGGCCGGTTGCCGCTCGGGACGCCGTTTGTCAATCAGAGCATCATCGGCACGTGCTTCACAGGCCATCTGCTCCGTGAGGTGTCAGTAGGCGGCTTCCCTGCCGTCGTCCCGGAGATTGCCGGGCGGGCCTACGTGACCGGCCTGCAGCAGTTCGTGGTCGATCCCGGGGATCCTCTGAGGGCTGGCTTCCAGCTGTTGACGAAAGGCCCGGTCCGCTGATCGCCGGGCCAGCCGCGCTCAGACCGGGGAAGGGCTGAGCGAGGGAGAGGTTCTTCCGGTGGACTCGCCCACTGCGGTCCTGGCCTCCTGCTCTGGTGATGGGGCCAGTAGGAACGCTT
>SKLM01000391.1 GCA_007123205.1 Thermoflexales bacterium | reverse complement strand
TCTACTACCTCAGTGGAACTGTACGATGGTATGGGAAGGTTGCGAATGCTGCCGGATGAAGAGTATCGGAAAGCCGTATGAGGGAAAACCTCACGTACGGATTGATGAGGGGGAACAGGGGCGGCCCTTTGGATGTCCAAGGTGTGGCTAACTGAGGCACTCGCCCGGAAACGGGGAGTAAACAAACAGGCCACAATGCCTAACGACATTGGGAGCAAGCCTAACCTGTTCTCCACTCTGCGCAGGGGTGCGACAGCTTCTAGGTTCGGACTATCGCATCGGGTAGGCGGGGCTCCTCCGCTCCTGCTCTCCCCTGCACCCATGCACTCCTGAGGGGGGTGCGGCGCCGGTGGGGAACATACCCCCGGAGCCGCCTAGTTAGAAGGAATCGTGGATGACCATCGAACACACCGTTGATTTCCAACCCCTGGGTCGGCGCGTGCGAGTAGCCGAAGGCGTCTCGCTGCTGGAGGCGGCGCGTAAGGCCGGGGTGGGTTTGAACGCCGTCTGTGGAGGCGGCGGAAGCTGCGGAACTTGCGTCGTGCGGGTGGTGGAAGGTGAGGTCTCGCCGGCCAACCAGTCGGAGGAAGGCTCCCTGAGCCTGATCGAGTTGACAGAGGGATTTCGGTTGGCATGTCAGGTCGTGGTTCTGGGCGATGTGCTCGTCGAAGTGCCGGCCAGATCGATCACCGCGCCGCAGCGGGCGCAGATTGAAGGACGTGAACGGCCGGTCGACATCGACCCCAGTGTGCGCACCTTCGAGGTGAAGCCCGCGCCGCCGAGCCTTGGCGATCTGCGATCCGACGAGAGACGGATTCGTGAGACGCTCGCCGAGGAGCACGGAGTCATGGCCGTGGATTTCGATCCCCTCGTGGTGGGTCAGATCTCGTCCCGTCTGCGGCAGGAGGAGTGGCAGGTAGCCCTCTTCCTCCGGAATGGCGAGGTAGTCGGCGCAGCACCGCTGGGGACCGCCCCCCTGGGCCTGGCTGTCGATATCGGCACCACCAAGGTAGCGGCCTACCTGGTCGACCTGGACACAGGAGAGACTCTGGGAGCGTCGGGCGAGATGAACCCGCAGATCGCCTTCGGCGAGGATGTGATGGCTCGCATCGCCCACGCTATGGAAGGCGAGGATCGCCAGCGAGAGCTCCAGAAAGCGATCATAGATGGCCTCAACGAGCAGGCTCGAGCGCTCTGCGAGGAGAGCGGCCGCCGTTGTGAGGAGATCCTCGAGGCAGTGCTGGTGGGAAACACCTGTATGCACCATCTGGTGCTGGGGCTGCCGGTGGTTCAGCTTGGAGTGGCACCCTACGTCTCCGCGCTCTCGGCTCCTTGTGACGTAAAGGCACGGGACCTGGGATTGGGCATCGCGGTTGGTGCGTACGTCCATCTTCTGCCGAACATCGCGGGCTTCGTGGGTGGAGACCACGTTTCGATGGCGATGGCCAGTGGTCTCCTGGATGGGGATCAGATCGCTTTGGGCCTGGACATTGGCACGAACACCGAGGTCAGCCTGGCCGCCCACGGTCGGCTGTTGAGTTGCTCCACCGCCTCCGGGCCGGCCTTCGAGGGTGCTCATATCCGGGACGGGATGCGAGCTGCTCCAGGCGCCATCGAGTGGGTGCGGATGGTCGATGGGCGGATCGAGTATCAGACCATCGACGGTGGGGCACCGGTGGGCATCTGTGGGTCGGGCATATTGGATAGCGTTGCTGAGCTGCGACGCATCGGCGTGCTGAAAGAGAACGGGTCGATGGCCCCCAACAGCCATCCCCGGGTCCGCCGACTCCACGATCGGCCCGAGTTTGTGCTGGTGCCGGCCGGAGAGAATGGGGCTCTGAACGACATCGTGATCAACCGGAAGGACGTGAGCGAGATCCAGCTTGCCAAGGGCGCCATCAGAGCCGGTGTCGACGTTCTGTTGGATGAGGCGGGGGTCGAGGTCGATGAGGTGGAGCGGGTGGTTGTCGCGGGGGCCTTCGGGACCTACCTCGACGTGGGCAGCGCGCGAGCCATCGGGATGTTCCCGCCGTTGCCGCTGGAGCGGTTCGATCAGGTGGGTAACGCGGCGGGGATCGGGGCTAAGCTGGCGCTGCTCTCTCGGAGCTTCCGCCACGCTGCCGCTGAGATGGCTGAGCGCGTCGAGTACATCGAACTGACCACTGATGCCCGTTTCGCCAGCGCCTATATGAACGCTATGGGCCTGCCGTAGCCGTGGCTGATCGATGTCTTATCTAGCGAACGGGGCCGCCAGCGAGCTATCTCTCACCCGCAGACCTGGAGGGCACCGGGTAAGATCTCGCACGTGATCCACGGTGCGTCCGTGCACAGAACTTCCCCGTCCACGTGAGCAATCAGGCCCTCATCCGATGAGATGTGCACGCGTCCGGCTTGAGCCATAGTGATGGGGTCGAGGTTCACGTGCGTCCCCCTGAGGAAGTGGGGGATAAGACGCAGGATGGTCAGCCGATCGACCTCGTGGGCAATGCACAGATCGAATAGGCCGTCGTCGGGGACCGCATCGGGGGCAATCAAGAAGCCGCCGCCCTCCCGGGGCCCATTCGCCACCGATATGAGCATCGCCGGCAGCACCATCTCTTCGCCGTTGTAGACCACCGTGGTGTGGGGCGCTTTGAAGTTCAGGAAGACGGTCTTCAGGACGGCGAGAAGGTAGAGGGTCAGCCCCCGGATTCGCCTCATCTTCAACGTCTCGATCAGCACGGCGCCATCGAAGCCGACTCCGACCACGTTTCCGAAGTAGCGGGGATTCTGTCCCGCCGCCGTCACTCGCCCGATGTCTATGGTTCTCGTGATGTTCTGGGCCACCCGGTGGCACGCCTCCTCCAGGCCCGCCGGCAGGCCGATCCCACTGGCGAAGTCGCTCCCTGACCCCGCTGGGATCACGCCCATCCGCGGCAGGGGACCGTCTCCGGCTGCTGCCATCAGGCCGTTGATGA
>SKLM01000348.1 GCA_007123205.1 Thermoflexales bacterium | reverse complement strand
CGCAGGCAGCCCTCCCCCCAGCGGCTGCGGATCTCCGTCGTCAGCACCGCTCCAACCCCCGCCCCTCGCTCCGGGCGGATCCGTGATCCGCCCACTGCCGCAGGCAGCCCGGTCAACCCCACCGCGTCTAAGAGCCCGCTCCTCTTTCCGCGGAAGTATCATCCATGCCGGCGCACGAACCGTTCGAGACGCTCCAGAGCCTGCTCGATCTTCCCACCGCTGGTCGCGTACGAACAGCGAACGTAGTTCTTCCCCGCGTCGCCAAACGCACGCCCGGGAACCACGGCTACCCGCTCCTCGTGTAGAAGCTTCTCGGCGAACTGCTCATCGTCCATCCCCGTAACCGCAACGGAAGGAAAAGCGTAGAACGCGCCGTGGGGTTCGAAGCACGTCAGCCCCAGTTCGTTTAGTCCGTCCACGATAAGCCGCCGCCGCCGGTCGTACCGAGCCACCATCTCCTGCACAAACGGCTCTCCCTCACGTAGAGCCGCCAATGCTGCATGTTGAGATACCGTCGGGGCACTCATAATCGTGTACTGGTGTACCTTTCGCAGCTGTGCCAGGATTTCGGCCGGCGCAGCGACGTAGCCGATCCGCCAGCCGGTCATCGCGTATGCCTTCGAGAAGCCTTGCAGGAGGATGGTGCGGCTGGTCATCCCGGGGAGACTGGGGAAGCACACGTGCTCTGTGTCGTAGACCAGTCGATCGTAGATCTCATCCGAGATAACCAGCAGATTGTGCTGCTTGGCGATCGCGGCAATCTCACTCAACCGCTCGCGGCTCATCACAGCCCCCGTCGGGTTGTTCGGATAGCCGATGAGCAGCGCCTTCGTGCGCGGGGTGACTGCCTCCGCGATCTCCTCCGCCGTAACCTGGAAGCCGTGCTCCACCCTGGTGGGTACCATGACCGGTCTGCCTCCCGCGAAGGTCACCTCCGGAGCGTATGAGACGAAGCAGGGCTCCGGGATGATGCATTCGTCCCCGGGGTCCAGGCAAGCGGCAAGAGCCAGATAGAGCGCTTCCGACACGCCGACGGTCACCAGAATCTCGCTGGCCGGATCGTAGGTCTGGTGGTACATACCATCGAGGTGCTCCGCGATGGCGCCGCGCAGTTCCATCAACCCGGAGTTGGAGCTGTAGTGCGTCTCACCGCGCTCCAACGACGCCATCCCCGCTCTGATGATCGGGTCCGGCGTGTCGAAGTCCGGCTCACCGATGCCCAGGCTGATGATGTCCTCCATCGTCGCGGCGATATCGAAAAAACGGCGGATACCTGAATCCGGGACGCCCGTGATGCGTTGTGAGACGAGATTGCTCACCCGGTCCATGGCAAAAAGCCTCCTTGTTACGCCCTATGTATGCCTATGTCAGGGGACTTCGATGGCCCGCACCAGGTCCCGATTCTCGACCCACATCAACTCCGCTATGCCCCTGAAGTGCCCCGCAACGACAATCGGGATGAGGACGATGATCCCCGCCGTGCCGTTCCCCCGATCCTCGTGGTAGCGGATGGGGGAAAGGTCTCCGGCGTCATAAAGGGCGTACAACTCCTGGATCTTCGCCTGAGACGACGGGCTGTGACAGTCGTATAGGCTCCTTCCAACGAGCTCCTCTCCGCCCCGATCCCCATAGTGGGCGATAGCCCGATCGTTCAGAAAGACGATGCATCCATCCTCGTCGGCCACGGTAACCGCGGCGCGCAGGCCCGAGAAGAGAGTGCCGAGCTCACCCTGGTCGATCACGATCTCCCCGTCCCTGCCTCAGCCGCCAGGCTCCAACGCCGATAGCCGTCGCCAGTCCTGCCAGCCCGACGGCGGCGGTCACGACAGTCTTCGGTTCCATACCCGGCATGACGGCGCCCCGCAGCCCCGCCTCGGCCCCGTATTCGGCAAACAGCTGGCCCCATTTCGTCTCCAGTGCCCTCCCGACTCGCCCCCGGCCGACGAAGGGATACCAGTACACGTTGTGGTAGAAGTTGCTGGCGAAGTACGACCAGGGGACCAAAGGCGTTCGCAGGAGTAGGTTTTCCAGCGGCTTGAGAGGCCCGTGATAGATCGCCTTCTGTCCGCGGCTGGCCAGCGTATCCTCCTGCACGAAGCCCCAATCCTGTCCCATGACCCAATCCTGGTCCTCACCGAGGATCTCGATCTCCTCGATGTCCCCGACGCCGAGGCCTCGCTCGTGGGCGATCCTGATGAACGGGATCGACAGCGGATCGAATCCCTGCAGATGGGCGGACACAGCGTCGATGGCCACCTGATCGGCCGAGGCCAGGATGACGTCCTTCTCGTGCCAGCGCATCGCTCGCGGGCCGGGGCCGTCGCCAGCGAACGTGCCATCCATCACCGCGAACACACCTGGGTGGATCTCCTGCTGTATCGTCAGCAGGTCCACCAGGGTCTTATGGATCTCTGCATGGGTCCAATGGCGCTTCCGTCCCAGCAGGCCTCCAAACGCGTTCTTCATCGCGCCCGTGATGGTCGTGAAGACGTGAGTCTTCACCGTCGGCAGTTGTACCACGTTCCGCCCAATCATGACCTCCGGGATGGCGACCCCTTCGGGATAGATTTCGTCCAGCACGAGGAAGGGCTCCTGCGGCTCGTATCGAACCCAGTTGTGTTGAGGTTCGAATAGATGCACGTTCGCAACGTCGTACGCATCGACGACGAACTTGTGCTTATTGTTGATCTCGCCCACGTGGGCGTCGACAACCACCGTGTCATTGTGCGCTGCGATCAAGTCATGATATCCGGCGGTCCGCAGGCCTCGGATCACTCCTTCCAGCTGCCAGGGGGCCGTCGAGCACGCTGGGTACCAGGTCTGCCAGGAGATGTTGATCTTCAGGATCGTCTCTTTGTCCTGCGGCAAGGCGTTGCGAACCTCCGCCAGCTCCAACAGACGGGCGTAGTCCTCGACCACCGTCTCAGGCGCGGTCCGCAGGATCGCGACCTGGCCTCTTCCGGGAAACTCTCT
>SKLM01000045.1 GCA_007123205.1 Thermoflexales bacterium | reverse complement strand
TTCTCCACCGCCCGCCGTACGATGGTCTTGGCGATGTCGAACGCGTTCTCCTCGCCGAACTGGATGTGCGTCGCGCCTGCGAACTTGGCCTTGGGCGAAGTCGAGATCATCTCCGTGTGGTAGCAGCCCGCCAGGTCGGCCAGCGCGGGCATGATGCACTGAACGTCCACAACAAGCGCTTCTATCGCCCCGGTGATCACGGCCAACTCCTGCTGTAGGAAGTTACCGGCGATGGGGATGCCGTGGCGCACCAGGATTTCGTTACCGGTGCAGCACATCCCGACCACATTGATCCCCGCTGCGCCCTTCTCCTTCGCGAGTGCGACCAACTCCGGATCCTGCGCGGCAGCCACGATCATCTCCGACAGCGTTGGCTCGTGGCCGTGGGCGAGGATGTTGACCTGATCCTCCTTGAGCACACCCAGGTTCGACTCACTCTGGATCGGTTGGGGCGTGCCGAAGAGGACGTCGGAGAGCTCCGTGGCGATCATCGAGCCGCCCCAGCCGTCACTGATCGACGTGCGCAGGCCATGGAGTATAATGTTGACGTAGTCGTGATCCACACCCATGTGGCTACGGTGCATGCACTCGACGATCTCCCGGTCGACGCCGCGGGGATCGACGCCCAGCTCCTGCCACAGGGCCACGCGACCCTCGGGCGCACGTCGGGTGAAGCGAATGGGCCCCGTCTGGTTGCCGAACTCGCGGTGGACGGCCTGCGCCAGATCCAGTGCCACGGCCCTCTTGTCCCGGCCGTCGGCCTCGATCCCGTACTCGGTGGCCAGGGCCATCAGCTTGTCCTCGTCCTTGATCTCGTAGCCGCTGGCCTTTCCCTGGGCGGTCAAGAGGAAGGTGTGGGCGACATCCCGCCCGTGGTCGGAGTGGGCCGCGGCTCCGGCTGCGATGGCTCTCAGCAGCCCGCGAGCGACCAGCGTGTCGGCCGTCGCTCCGCAAACGCCCTTCTGAGGACCGGTATCGTCAAAGGGGTCGATGCGGCAGGGTCCCATATTACAGTGACGACAGCAGAGGCCCAGCTCGCCGTAGCCACACTGGGGCAGCTGCGCTTCCAGCCGATCCCAGGCGGTCTCGATATTCTGTTGCTCCGCGATGCGCAGCATCGACTGCGACGCTGTGTCGAATGAACGTTGAACCGCGCGGCTTTCGAACCTAGCCATCATCCCTCCTCCCTACCTGTCTGACTGACTGCCTGTCCCAGGTTCCGCCAGGCCTCCATGTGAACGGGTATGCGAACTGTCTCTGGTTCGATCTCGCCGACGGCCACAGATACGGTCTGGGCCAGCTCCGTCCGTGCCGTCTTCACCAGCTCGTTGACGTCGCCGAATACCAGCGCCCCGACTTTGCAGGCATCCACACAGGCCGGGACGTTTCCCTCGCGTTGGCGCTCGATGCAGTGGTCGCACTTGATGGCCACCGGTTTGTCGGGCCTGGCCTGATGGGACGGGTAGAACGTGATGACGTCGAAGGGACATACCATGGCGCACATCGCGCAGGTGATGCACTTATCTCCGTCGACGAGGACGATGTCCATGTCCCCATCGCGGCTGATGGCCCCGGTGGGACAGACGGTCAAGCACGGGGCGGGTTCACAATGGCGGCACTTGTTGGGAAAAGAGCTATCCAGGTAGAGACCTGGGGCGACGAGGACGCGGGGGCGCGGCTTCCGTTCCTCGGTGAGGGCTTGATACAGGTTCTTTCTATGGGAGTGCTCGACGGCGCAGGCGATCTGACATTGCTTGCAGCCGATGCACCGCTCAGGATTCACGAACACTGTGTTCATATCATTCGCTCCTCTCATAGTCGGCCAGCCCGCGGCCGCGTCAAGAAAGCCCACCGGCCGCGGGGCGGCAGAAGCCACTCGACGTGCAGGTGTTGGTAGGGTTGCCCTCGATTCACCTCCTTATCCGGCAGTTATCGATGTGGGACATAGCCCGGGCGAGGCGTCTTGCAAATAGCCCTTGGCGGTCTGCTCCCCCCGCCTGGGCACGGCGGGCAGGTTGTCCTTCCGGACAAACCCTCGGCGCTCATCGCTGTCGGTGTCTATTATATAATAGCTGGACCTGATTTTCAATGGTCAGCCGGGTGCCATGGGCTTAGCGTTGTGAAGGTAAGGGAGGGGGCCCAGAGGCAGGGATGGCATCGCCTGGTCAGGGCCGAGTACTGACGGGAGTCGCGCGTCGACCGTGACACCGTGAGCGATGGATGGGACCCCGCCCTTTGCTGCAGATCAAGTCAGGCCTTCAGGGCCTGGCGCGAGCGCGGCACGGCGGCCGGTCTCGCACTGTCACGATATGCCCGGGCCCACCATGTGCCAGTGCATGTGGGGTGTGACGCCCGGTGCTGCTGCGTTGGCCCGAACGTAGAACCCAGTCTTGTCCAGACCGAGCTCCCACGCGACTTCCCGGATCGCCTGCACCATTGAGGTAAGGAGGGCGCCATCCAGCGCTCGAGGATCGAGCAGCGATGAGACGTGACGCTTGGGGATGACGACCACATGGATCTCGGCTTGGGCCGGGGGATGGTGAAACGCCAACACGCGGCCATCCTCCCAGAGTATCGCGACCTCGGTATTGCCGGAGAGAACATCCTCACAATACCAGTCACGACGCGGCGTGCTCATATCGGCTTCGTCCATAGCGTCGCCTCCTAATGTCCGTCTTGGACGAGATTTGAAGGGCTGGCGGGACTGGCCTTCCGCAACTGACGGCGTGAGCCCGATGTTAGGTGGGCAGCAGCCAGCCCGGGGAGTTCCGTTGTCGACATCCGGATCTCAACGCCCGTCATGAGCCCGGCGGACAAGAGAACGGATCCTCCCTCCAGCCTTGCCCGTGTTCGCACCTGCTTAGGGTACCAATTCTATCCCAGATTCACTAGCTGTACAGTATGTCCCGGACACGCACATCGACCGGCCTCACTGCCTGTTGACGAAACAGTCATGCCCAACTATACTCCATCGTGGTGCA
>SKLM01000027.1 GCA_007123205.1 Thermoflexales bacterium | reverse complement strand
GGGACTTGTCCGCCGGCCGATATGGGGTATCCTTGCTGCGACCGAAGACTACATCACTGGAGGCATTATGGAGTATTGGACTCGTCGCGATTTCATCACCCGCGGTGCCGCGAGCCTGGCTTTACTCGCGCTGCCGCGAAACTATCTGGCCGACATTCTACCGGGCGCGGAACCGCCCCCCGCTCCCCTGGGGCGCATCGCGTCCTGGGGGAGCCAGCCGGTGAGGGCCCTTCCCACCGCCACTGCGAACCTGCTTTCGTGGAAGCGGCGGGACGAGGTCATACCCCTCTACGCTCAGATCGTGGGCGAGCCGCCCTGGCCCTCGAACCCGGTCTGGTATCTCACCGAACGCGGGTACATCCACAGTGGCTACGTTCAGCCGGTCGACGACAAGCCGGAGAGCGAGGTGATCACCGAGGTGGAGCGCCCCGGCTTCTGGGCCCAGGTCTGTGTGCCGTACGCCGAGGCCCGTTGGCTTCCCTCCAGTCGGTACGTGGCTCATAAGCTCTACTATGATACCGTCTACCGCGTCGTGCGGGCTGTGGAGGACGAAGCGGGCGATTGGTGGTACCAGCTCCACGAAGGCATCACCTGGTCCCCGGGACCCTACGTGCCGTCATGGTCGGTTCGTCGCATTCGACCGGAGGAGCTCAGGCCGATCGCGCCGGGGTTCCCCGACAAGTGGATGAAGATCGAGATCGCGAAGCAGACGCTGACCTGCTACCATGGGCGGCGGCCGGTCTTTCATCGACGCGTGGCGTCAGGCACCTGGAGGACACCCACGCCCCTGGGCGAGTACCGCATCGTGATCCAGCGGCACACCCGGCGGATGATGGGTACCCTGGGAGGCAGCCGCTACGACCTGCCGGGCGTTGCCTTCCCCGTCTATTTCAACTGGTCCGGCGCTGCGATCCACGGCACTTACTGGCATAACGACTTCGGACGACGCCACAGCCGCGGTTGCGTCAATCTGACCAGCGAAGACGCACGATGGCTCTTCCGCTGGGTCGAGCCGCACGTCCCCTACTCCGACTACACCGTCCAGTCGCGCGGGGGTGAGGGAACCCCCGTGGTCGTGGTCTGATTGAAGCACTGCAGCACGAGGAGGGAGGATGAGAAGGAGAGATCTCGACTACCTGGTCATCATCGGGATGGTCCTGAGCGGGCTGTACGTGACCATCACGGGCATCGTGTCGGACATGTTCGGTCTGCATCAGTTTATCTTCCACAGCCTGGCTGGCTATGTGTGCGCCGGGCTCATCTGCTGTCACGTGGCGCTCAACTGGTCCCGCGTCGTGGCCTACTTTGATCGACTCCTCTCCCGACTGCGGGGGCGAGAGGGACGCCCCGAGCGCCGGCAACGGTCAGCGCCCAGCGCGGGGCGACGGGAGGTGCTCATCGGCGCGCTGTCGGCTGCCGGCGGCTTCCTGCTGGGCTGGTTGATTCCCGATCGACACCCGGAGCTTCCCGCCGACGCCCGGGACATCGGGGAGCTCTATCACGAGTGGAGCAGGCCCGGCGGAAGGGTCACCCTTCCCGTGCCCGATTGGGGGGGACGTCCTGCGCCCTACAAGACCTACCCCGACGCCGAACGGATCCCCCTCCCATCGCCGACGGATTTCACCGGACTGAGTGTCGAGGAGGCCGTGGAGGAGCGCCGGTCGGTCCGCGATTACGCGGATCGGTCGCTTTCCAGGGAGGCCCTCTCCCGGTTGGTCTGGGCGGCTCAGGGGATCACCGAGGAGCGGTTGGAGTTCCGCTCCGCGCCCTCGGCCGGCGCTCTCTACCCCATCGAGACCTATCCGGTCGTGAACGACGTCGCGGATCTGGACCCCGGGGTCTACCATTACGCTGTGCGGGAGCACGCCTTGGAGCTGCTTCAGCGGGGGAGCTTCGGGGGAGCGGTGACGGAGGCCGGGCTATACCAGGCTTTTCTGGGTCAGGCCAACGTCTGCTTCGTGCTCTCGGCCATCTTCCAGCGTACCCGATGGCGTTATCGGGAGCGGGCCTACCGCTACATACTGATGGAGGCGGGGCACATCGCGCAGAACATCTACCTGGAGGCTGTCTCGATGGGCCTCGGGGCGTGTGCCGTGGCGGCCTTCCGGGACGAGAAGCTGAACGAGCTGCTGGGGGTGGACGGGGTCGACGAGGCGGCTCTCTACATTATGAGTGTCGGCGAGAGGGCGTGACGAGGCGCTGAACTCGCGGTTGGCGTAGACCTGGCTGGCAAGTGAGACCTATGGGCTGGATCAAGTGCTTCTATTCAGCCCCAATACCTCATATCGCTGTCAAGGAACCCGACCGGTCATATGGTGTGTCCTTCGTGGTGCTGATTTCTGCAGGACCATCTGCACCACAATCGGAGCGCTTCGTCATCTCTGTGTCCTCAAGCTGACTTGTCACCTCTTGAGGTGCCAGGAACAACTAGCAAGCGGGAGAGTCAGAGCCTGCCTCGCGACTGGGTGCGCCGAAGACCTGCTCGAAGAAGCGATCCTTATCCAGAGACTCCCGCCAGCATCGATGTCGCGTCACCGAATCCAGTCTCTGACGTCGAGGCAGCGTCAGGAAGCGGGCTGTTTCGATGGGTCCTAGGGTATCCAGGAGCGTGTCAACCGCCTGTCGGATCATCTCCTCTTCTTCCAGATACGTGTGGGCTTTCACTTCAGCTCCTCCTTCTCGCAGAAAGCGACAGGTGTACCAGACCAGGTGTTGGATTGCACGCTGGAGCATTGACGGAGCAGGCGGTCGTCGCAGGCAACGAAGTCGGCTCCCATCGCTTCGGCAAAAGCGAGATGGGCAGCATCCGCGACGCCCAGTCCCTGATCCGTCAGCCGCTCTGCACGCTCTCTGGTCCAGTTCAGGTCCACCTCGACGCTACGGCCAATCCTGCGTAAGGCAGAGAACAGGTGCTCACGCTCAACCGGATCCGTGATCGCACCAATCTCCCCAGCGTGTACGGGCGACACGACCAACGTGAGG
>SKLM01000126.1 GCA_007123205.1 Thermoflexales bacterium | reverse complement strand
GGTGCTATCCCGCGAGTTGATTCTGGAGCGCGTCTGGGGTTGGGATTACGACGGGGGGAGCCGCACCGTCGATGTCCACGTGCACTGGCTGCGAGAGCGGATTGAGCCGGACCCGAAGAACCCCCGTCGGATCGTCACCGTCCGTGGTGTCGGCTATCGATTCGAAGGGTAGCATCGGCGGGCGGGCGCCCGTTGTTGGGGCCGCTGATCCCGCAGGAGTAGGTCGTGTTTCGTAGCCTTCGCTGGCGTATCGCTGTCCCCTATGTGGTCCTGATCCTGCTGGCCATGGGTGGGCTGTCGGTCTATCTGTCCAATGTGGCCCGGGAGTCCCATCTGGTTGACCTGCGCCTGAAGCTGACCGATGAGGGCCGTCTGATCGGGGAGGCCGTTGCATCCAAGGGAGACTGGGAGCAGGGTGGGGGTGAGCTCGATCGGCTGGCATCCCACTATGCGGATCTGCTCGAAGCCCGAGTGACCTTCGTTGGAGCGGACGGTAAGGTGCTGGGCGACTCGGACACCGACTGGAGCGAGATGGACACCCACCTGATGCGCCCCGAGGTTCAGGGAGCACGGGAACGTGGGCACGGCACCAGCACCCGCCGTAGTCGCACGATGGGGTACGAGATGATGTACGCCGCGGTTGCCGTCGAGTCCGAGGGGGAGGTGCGCGGCTACGTGCGGGTTGCCCTACCTCTGAGACGCATCGAGGCTCAGGTAGCCCGGGTCCGCCGGGCCACTCTGTTGGGCGGTGGGATCATGGGCCTGGGCGCGGCACTCCTGGCTGTCATCGTCGCCGAGTGGATCGCCCGTCCGGTGAGGAGGCTGACGGAGGTGGTCCGTCGCATGACGACGGGCGACTTGGGTGCCCGCCTTCTGCCCGCTCGACAGGACGAGATCGGCGAGTTGACCCGCTCGTTCAACGACATGGCCGAGCGTCTGCAGCAGACCGTCAACTCGCTCACGGAGGAGCAGACCAGGCTGTCCGCGGTGCTCGAGAATATGGCGGACGGCGTTCTGATCACCGATGACCAGGGTCGGGTGCGTCTGGCCAACCCGGCCGCTGCTGCCCTTCTGGGGGTGGGGGTCGAGGGGGCATTGGGGCGCTCCCTGGGCCAGGTAGCGAGGGACCATCGCATCATCAGTCTGTGGCAGCGCTGCTACCGGGAACGGGTGGAGCAAGTCGAGCCGGTGGAGCAGGGCCCCAGGGAACCCAAGGGGATGGATCGGCAGGACACGTTCCTCCAGGTCATCGTGACGCCTCTGCCGGACAGTGGCGACCGGTCGTGTTTGATCATCCTGCAGGATCTCACCCGCGTGCGTCGCCTCGAGATGGTGCGGCGTGACTTCATCAGTAACATCTCGCACGAGTTACGCACGCCCATGGCCTCCCTCAAAGCTCTGGTCGATACTCTCCGGGAGGGCGCTTTGGAGGACCCGCCGGCGGCACGGCGCTTCCTGGATCGTATGGACACGGAGGTGGACTCGCTAACCCAGATGGTTCAGGAACTTCTCCAGCTCTCCCGGATCGAGTCCGGGCGAGCACCCATTCGCCTGGGGCCTGTGGAGGTGACGGATGTGGTCCTCCCCTCGGTCGAGCGCCTGCGTGCTCAAGCGGAGCGGGCGAAGCTGGATCTCTCTGTGGACATCTCATCCGATTTGCCCCCCGTTCTTGCTGACAGTGATCGAATCCAGCAGGTTGTGACGAACCTGGTTCACAATGCCATCAAATTCACGCTGCCGGACGGATCTGTGCGCGTCTCCGCTCGGGCGGTCCGTGTCGCCGAGGGCGGACGCCCGCTGCCGGAGCAGGGTGTTCCAGAAGCTCCGGCCCTTGAGCCCGGAGAGTGGGTGTTGATCACCGTGGCGGATACGGGGGTGGGGATAGCGAGGCACGATCTCCCCCGTATCTTTGAGCGCTTCTACAAGTCCGATCGAGCGCGCAGCGGTGGAGGGACCGGGCTGGGACTCTCCATTGCCAAGCACATCGTCCAGGCTCACGATGGACATATCTGGGCAGAAAGCGTGGAGGGCCGCGGATCATCGCTTTCCGTTGCTCTTCGCGCCTTAACCTCTCGTTAACGTCTCTGTAACCCCTCCTTAAACGCCACCCAATACGCTCTTAAGAATGGTGTGCTACCATGCACGTTGTCGATGGATGCAACCGTCGATGGCTGCTTGCGGAACGCTGGCGAATCGGCGGCGGTCCGCGAGCGGATCACCGCGGTAGCTGATGGAGCTGAATCGGAGTGGAAGGATGACCAGGGCGAAATCACCGTACGTCTCCCGCGCTACGCTGGAGACGATGCTGACGGAAGGGTGGAGGATCCAACCACCAGTCTACGTCCGTCCACGCTGGCGGTGGGCCTCCAAACTGAAGCGACGGAGTGCGTATCACTTCGTCTTGGAGCGGAGAAGAGGGATTCGCCTGGTCAGTGTGCTTGAAGGGTCCGAGATTCGGCAACTGGTGGACGACAGTCAGTTGTCCGTCGACTGTGTGTGAAGGTGCGGACTATGCAGACGATAATCGATGCGCTAAGTTGCGCCAATCAGAAAAGGAGAAGGTAGAAGCTATGTCTACGCGACGCAGGACGCTCCCTCTCGTGCTGGCCGGGTTGGTAACCTTGACCATGCTCACAACGCTGCTGGGGTGCCAGGAAGCAGCCCCAACGGCAGCACCTTCCAACCAGCCCACAGAGGCTCCGGTGGAGGTGCCGTCGGCTGGGCCTGGGACAGAGCTCAGCGGCCGGCTCCAGATTGCGGGGTCGACGACGGTGCAGCCGCTGGTACAAGCGCTGGCCGAAGCCTTCGTGGAAAGCTACCCGGACGTCGCCATCGATGTGCAGAGCGGGGGTTCGAGCCTGGGTGTCAAGTCGGCGGCCGAAGGGACGACGCCGATTGGCATGGCCTCGCGCGTGTTGAAGGACTCGGAGAGGGATGAGTATCCTGACCTGATAGAGCACACCATCGCGAGGGACGGTATCGCCATCGCCGT
>SKLM01000292.1 GCA_007123205.1 Thermoflexales bacterium | reverse complement strand
TGCGGGTGGAGCGGATCGTCGGGGGAATGGATCAGATACCGCTGAAGATGGTGGGCCCGGCCTGGGCCGGACCGAGGACAGCGGGCCCGGCCGGGGCATCGAGGGACAGCGCGACCCCGCCGGCCGGCTCGCGATCCTATGGGGCTCCGGGGGCATCAGACGCCCTATCCCACCGGCTCTACCTGCCCCTGGCCATAGCCCACCCCGGGAGCAGCGTCCCGTCGGACGTGCCCGGTGATCGCCCCTACGGGTGGTTCACGGAGGACGGCCGCATGCTGGGCTTCGTCCCGGCGCAGTAGGGACGGTTCCACCTGCCCCAGGCGCGGCCGGACGGCACTCCGCTGCGCTGCGTGCCTAACTACAAACGGGTGCCTGGTCGCGAGGCACCATGGCGTCTTTGGCCCGGGTAGGGTACCATAGGTCTGGGATCGGGAGGAGAAGACCTATCTATGGCCACCCATGCCTGAACAGCGCGTCAACCCCCGCTGGCCCACCGTGGTCGGGTTCGCGGCCGTCGTGGCCCTCGCCGGGGCCGTCTACCTGCGCACCCTGGCCCCCTCCATCACCTGGGCCCACCACGGCGCCGACGGCGGCGACCTGGCCACCGCCGTGGCCACCGGCGGCATCCCCCACCCCAGCGGCTACCCCACCTACGTCCTGCTGGGCCAGCTGTTCGCCCTCTTGCCCTGGGGCGACCTGGCCTACCGCCTGAACCTCATGTCCGCCGTGGGCGCCGCCCTCACCGTGGGCATCCTCTACCTCATCGTGCTGCGCTCCCTCCGCACGTTCGCCGGCGCTGACCCCGGCCCGCAACCCCACATCGTGGCCGCCGCCGGCGGGCTGGCCTTCGGGTTCTCGCCCCTCTTCTGGTCCCAGGCCCTCATCGTCGAGGTCTACACCCTCCACGCCCTCTTCGTCGCCGCCGTCACCTACCTCATCAACCGCTGGCTCGAGCGGCCGCGGGTGGGGCTCCTGGCGGCCACGGCCCTGGCCATGGGGGTGGGATTGGGCAACCACCTCACCCTGGCGCTGATGATCCCGGTCCTGGCCGTCCTGGTGTGGCCCCGGCGCAGCAACCTCCCCTCCAGACCAGCCGACATCGCTGCCGTGGTGGCACCCTTCCTGCTGGGGCTTAGCGTCTACGCCGCCCTGCCCCTGCGAGCCTCCCGCTACCCGCCAGTCAACTGGGGCGATCCCCAGACCCTGCGGGGCTTCCTGTGGACCGTCACCGGGACGCCCTATCGGCATTACCTCTTCGGCCTCCCGCTGCGCTTCCTGCCCGCCAGGCTGGCCGCCTGGGCCGGCCTCCTGGTGCACCAGTTCGGCTGGTGGGGCCTGATCCCGGGCTTGATCGGCATCTGGTGGCTGTGGCGGCAGGCGCGGGCGTTGGCCCTGGCCACCCTGGTGCTGGTGCTGGGCTACACGATCTACGCCGTGGGGTACGACACGGCGGACTCCCACGTCTACCTGATCCCGGCCTATCTGGCGTTCGCCCTCTGGCTGGCCTGGGGGCTGGAGTGGGCGCGCACTCAACTGCTGGGCCGGGTATCGGGGCTGACGCGGACCGCCGCAGTCTGTGTCCTGGCCGTGGGCCTGGTCGTGCCCTCCCTCCTCATCCATTTCCGTTCTCTGGATCTGAGGGCGGACCGGGAGGCGCAGGCCTACGGGGCGGACGTGATGGCCGCTGTCGCCGACGACGCAGTGGTGCTCTCCTCGGCGGATCGCCACACCTTCACCCTCTGGTACTACCGCTACGCGAAGGAGCAGCGCCCGGACCTGGCCGTCGTCGACGACGCCCTGCTGGGGTACGACTGGTACCGGCGCACGCTGGCGCGGGTGCATGAGGACCTGGCACCCTGTCTCGATGCTCTGGGGCAAGTCCCAGAAGCCGAGCTCGCGGCCCACGGCGAGCCCGCGGCCCTCGTCGCCATCTGCCTCGAGCACCGCGCCATCTACCTCACCGATCCCAGCGAGGCGATGGAAGCCCGGTACGAGCTCACGCCCGAAGGGCCGGTCTACCGCGTGGTAGGGGTGCGGTAGTCACGACGCCGCGACACAGGCACCCTGCCCCGTGGCAGCATGGCGTCTCCAACCCTCCGACCTTGGGCGTACTGAAGGAAGCTTGCGCGAGAACCCTCGTGGTTTTCACGGGTCAGCTTCGTCTCACAGAAGCCGGAGGCCACTGCAAAAAAGCGAGTTGGCCGGTCCTGCACCGTCGGAAACCCTTAGGGTCGGTAGCTCGTTCCTCCCGGGCAGCCAACCTTCAACCTTCAACGTTCAACGTTCAACGTTCAACTTTCAACTTCGTGCCCCGCCGCGCGGCCCACGCCCGCGCATACCTCCCACCCCGCTCCAGTAGCTCCAGATGCCCGCCCGCCTCCACCACCCGCCCCCCCCCATCACATAATGGATAGTCGTGTCATCCTTGATCACCTCATGGCCCTCGGACACCGGCTGCCGAAAGCGGTGGGTTCCTCGTCTGGACGTTGGAACGTTGGACGTTGCACGTTGAACGTTACGGCGTTGGGCGTTGGTGGCTCGCATGTGCTCCGCTCTGCTGCCATCGGCGTGGACAGTGGGAATCCGCGGAGTCATCGTAAATGGGCCTCTTAGCGTGACCTTTGACCGCGGCGATCTAAACTGCACATTTGGAAAGCTATGTCCAGAGCCACCCCCATATGTGCGTTCCCTATCCGAGCAGATGCCCATATATTGGGGGCTCCCATCGGAGATTGGCTACTTGCCCCATTCCAGATGTGCTATTCTCAACCATGGTCAAACCTGATGTTAGGAGCGATCCACGATCCGGTGAGGGCCGACAGCGAGCAACACGTAGCATTCGCTCTCGATGTGGAAGATCACCCGATAGTTCATCGTGACGCTCAACTCCCAAAGCCCCTCAACGCCCCGCAGTTTGTGAACGCGCAACGAGGGGTAACGCATATCGTGCAATAGAAACCTCAGCTTCTCATCCACACGTCGCTGAATACCCGAGGG
>SKLM01000364.1 GCA_007123205.1 Thermoflexales bacterium | reverse complement strand
CCTTTGCCTATCTCATCCCTCTCATCTGGACAGGGCGGCGGGCCTTCATCTCTACGGCCAACAAGACACTTCAGAACCAGTTGTGGGAGAAGGACCTCCCCGCCCTTCAGGCCATCGCCCCCCGGCCTTTCAAGGCGGCTTTGCTCAAGGGCCGGAGCAACTACGTCTGCCGCACCAAGCTGAGGGAAGCCCGGGAGCAGCTGATGCTGCCTCACCAGGGCTATTCCATCGCCGACGTCGTGGGCCGCCTTGAGGAGACCGGCTCGGGCGATGTCGAGGAGCTTCGCTTGCATGGTCGACTCCGCGACCTTCTCACGGTCGGGCGGCACGATTGCCTGGGGCAGCGGTGCCCCCGTCTGGGGCGATGCTACTATGAGCAGGCTCGGATCCAGGCTGAGAAGGCAGATATCGTCGTGCTCAACCATGCGCTGCTGGCCTTCAACCTCGTCCTGGAGGGACAGATCGTCGAGCCCCGCGATGCCGTCGTCATCGACGAGGCCCAGGACTTCGTGTCCTATGTCATTGGCGCCCTGAGTCTGCAGCTGGCCTATGACCGTGTGCCCGGCCTGATGAACGACGACGTCGTCATCGCCAACGCGGATGACGGGATGCGGGCCCACGCCCTCCATATCAACCAGGAGCTGTTTGCCGAGCTGGCCGCCTCCGGTGTGCAGTACGATCATCGCTGGAAGGTGCCGCAAGATCTGCCAACCGCGCGAAAGCTCGCCCATGAGTTGCAGCGGATCCATGGGGAGCTGGTCCGACGGTGTCCGATCATCCCCGGAGCTGGGGCTCTGGACGAATCCGACGCCCGCGAGCAGGCCGTCGTCGAGTTGGCGGGCGAGTTGAGCCAGGAGATCGCGGCCCTGGGACATCCGGTCCCCGACCACATGGTGAGATACTGCGAACGTGCGGCAAGACGTGGGGCAAAACGTGGCGCAGGGGGCAGGGACGAGACTGGCACTGTACTGTGTCAGGAGCCCCTCGATGTCTCCGCCTTCCTGCGGGAGCGACTGTGGGAGGCAACGAAGACGGTGATCTGTACCAGTGCCACGCTGACCGTGGGCCGGTCGTTCGATCACTTCTGCCGTCAGACGGGGGCGCCTCAGGTCCCCTTGACTCAGCGCATCATACCCAGTCCCTTCGACTATGGTAGGCAAACCCTGCTCTACACTCCCGAGGGTCTCGACCCTCGCTATGGGGCCAGGGAAGCGCAGTACGTGGACGACCTCGCCGCCGAGGTCGAGCGGCTCGTCAATGCCGCTGGAGGTCGGACCTTCGTCCTGTGCACCAGCACGCGCCGGGTGCGCCAGCTCTTCAGTCTGCTGGAGGAACGGCTGCCCTTCACCTGCTATCGTCAGGGGATGAGCTCGCGCGAGGAACTGCTGGACCTGTTTCGCAGTGACGCTGATGGTGCCGTCCTGATCGCCACCAGGAGCTTCTGGCAGGGGGTGGACGTTCCCGGCCCGGCTCTCTCGCTGGTGATCATCGATAAGCTTCCCTTTGCTCCCTGGACGGATCCGGTGGTTGAACGGCGACAGCAGTTACTACAGGAGGCAGGAGGCGATCCGTTCTGGGACTACGCCTTGCCGGAGGCGATTCTCGCCCTGAAGCAGGGGGTTGGGCGGTTGATCCGGGCCGAAACCGACCGGGGAGTGATCGCGATCCTCGACTCGCGCGTCAACACCAAGACGTACGGCATCCGCGTGATCGCCAGTCTCCCGCCAGCGCCGAGATCCACGGTCTTCGAAGACGTCGTGGACTTCTTCACCATCCCCTGATGATTGGCGGCGCAACTTCCCGGGCGAGAGCCGAGATCCCGCAGACGCCGAGTGACAGAAGGAAAGATCGACAGCTGGATCAGCGGGGCGGTCTGGGATCCGGGCCTGCGGAGGTCCGAGGTCTGGTCGCCTCGGAGCAGACGAACGTCTACGACCCGTCCAGTTCCTCCAAGGCCTGCACGGCAGGCGGCCAGCCCTCGTGGTAGCGGAGGGCGGTCCTGAAGTCGGACCGCGCGCCGTCCGTATCACCCAGCGCCAGCCGCGCCCGGCCGCGCCAGTAATACGATTCTTCCAGGCTTCTCGCGCTGGCCAGGGTGGCATCGGCCAGAGTGATGACATCGTCGTAGCGGCCCACCTGATAGTAGCTCTCGTAGGGGCCGAACTGGTACCAGAGCATACTGTAGGGGAGCCCTAGATGTCGCGCACGGTCATAAGCCGCCACTGCCTCTTGGTATCGGCCCAGTGCCGTGAGGTTGGTGCCGATGTTGAAGTAGGAGAAGGTGACCCAGTCCGCGCAGTCGATATACTCCACGCACGAGTCCGGTGGGTCCTCTGCCTCGAAGCGAGCTCTCTCGAGCGCCCGCTCGTACATCGATGTGTCGTCGACATCCGCGCCCAGAACTTGGGCCAGGGTGTCCCACTGCTCCGGTTGGTACACGACGAGGTAGAGTCGGTTGAACACGCGCCATAGCTCGTCCATCTGCTGATAGCCAACCTTCAGGTCTGGCCCGTTCAACGAATCATGAGTGATGAAATGGTCGGCATCCTCGTCGTATCCGGTGACCAGGCGGTAATGACCGACCGGTCGGGTCGTGTCACCGTCAACGTAGTACAACCACGTCTCCACGATGACCGGGAACCCTGCGTTAACGAGATTCCTTAACCGCTCCATTGTGCCGTTCACCCGTACTGTGGCCCCGAAGCCCAGGCCTCGAGCGTAGTCGGCCATCTCCCACGGGCTGACATTCTTGTCTTCGGGGTGCGGCCTGAGTGCGGCGGCGATGGGGACCTGCGTCTCCTGGCGGCCGTAGTACGAGAGGGCCATGGCCAGCGTCGCCGGCCCGCAGTTGTTCAAGTGCTGTTGCTCGTGGCGTATACCACTCAGTCGGACGGTGGGCGGTAGCGTCGGGGTGGGGGTCGGCGACGGCACCGGCGTCTCCGTGGGCTCAGGGGTCGCGGTAGGACCAGGAGTGTGGGTAGGGGTGGGGGTGTCGGTGGG
>SKLM01000335.1 GCA_007123205.1 Thermoflexales bacterium | reverse complement strand
GTGGATCCATGCCCAGTTCCCGCGCCAGGGCATCCATCGCCCCCTCCAGAGCGAAGGTGCCCTCGACGTAGCCGGGCGCGCGGAAGGCACGACCGTGATCGCTGTTCACGCGTACACCCCTGACCTCAGTTCGCACATTGGGACAGGCGTATAGCGTGCGCGTGGGGCCCGTCACCGCGTATCCGAAGTGACCGTATGCGCCCATATGCTCCCGCACCCGATGTTCGATGCAGGTCAGCTGGCCAGTCTTTAGCGCACCGAGCCGGATTTCCTGTTCGCTGGCCGGGCGATAACCCCCCACTAACTGCTCTTCCCTGCGATTAAGGGCCATTCTCACCGGTCGGCCCGTGGCCCGCGCAGCCAGGGCGGCCAGGACAGTATGTCTTCCCGCCCCTTGTTTCGCGCCGAATCCGCCACCCATGTGGTCGCAGATCACCCGAACCTTGTCGTAGGGAAGGTCCAGGGCGTCTGCCAGTCTGTTGCGCACCTCGAAGACACCCTGGGTCGACTCCCACACCGTCAGCTCGTTCCCCTCCCAGCGGGCGACAACAGCGTGGGGCTCCAGGGGACAGTGGGCCGCGTTCTGCGTAGTGAAGTCCAGGGCCACGGTCACCTCCGCATCGTCCCATCCCCGACCGATGTCACCCCGCTCGTACACCTGCCCATCCGGGTCGATCCAGTTGTCGGCCGTCCCCAGGAGGGCGGGTGGCGCACTCTCGGCCAGCGCCTTGTCGATGATCTCGACGAAGGGGAGCTCCTCGTAGATCACGTCTATCGCGGCCACAGCTTCCTGAGCGACTCGGTCATCGTCCGCCACGACGAGGGCCACTTCCTCCCCTTCATAGGCCAGCTCCGTGGGGAAGAGCTCCCGACCGTCGAAGTAAGCCACCGGCGGCAGACGTCCTCGGTGCCACACCAGATGCACCCCGCGAAGAGCCTCCCCGGCTGAGCTGTCGATGGACACGATCCGCGCGTGCGGGTGGGGTGACCGGAGGGCCCTGGCGGTCAGCTGACCCGGCAGGTCGATGTCAGTCGTGTAGACTGCCTGGCCGGTCACCTTGGCCACCCCATCCACGCGACCAGCCGGCTTACCGACTACTCGAAGCTGAACCTCCTGGCCCCACGGCGCAACCCCCTCCTCCTCAACGATGATCTCCCGCTCCTCAACTCGGCCCTCAAACTCCACCTCTGTCTTCCTAATCTTTGGCATCAGGCGCCTCCTCCAGTCTGGCAGCCTCCAGCACCGCGGCCACGATGTTCGGGTAGGCACCGCACCGGCACAGGTTCCCCGCCATCGCGCGCTCTATGTCACCGCGGTGAGGCTTCGGATTCTGCTCAAGCAGAGACACAGCTGAGACAATCTGGCCTGAGGTACAGAACCCGCATTGAAATGCGTCCTGATCCACGAAGGCCTCCTGCACCGGATGCAGATTCTCCGCGCGCCGAAGCCCCTCTACGGTGCGGACACAGCGCCCGCTGCAATCGACTGCCAGGACCAGACAGGCGTAGACCGTCCTCCCATCCACTAGCACGGTGCAGGCGCCGCAGTTGCCCTCGTCGCAGCCTTCCTTGGTGCCGGTAAGCCCCAGCTCCTCTCGCAGCACCGAAAGGAGCGTCCGTCGAGGCTCGATGGTGACCTCCACTTCACGCCCGTTCACGTTGAGGGTCACCGGCACTCTGCCGGGACCCAGCCAGTCAAGCGACATGTTTCCTTGCCTCCCTCTCTCTATAGGTGTCGACCGCTCTCCTGTACTGCGCTGGGTCCCTTATTGCGCCTCTCTCTCCGTCCCGGGCCCTACGACGGATCGCCAGCAGGGCAACCTGCCCGCCCGTCGCCGGCAGCACGGGGTTGCCATCGTGACCCGTTCCAACGCGACGCCGCTCGAAGTGCCCATCCCGTCCGGGACGTCGGTCGGCCGCTTCCCCACCTCCAAGTCCCCGGCCAGATGCGGCAAACGAAATAGCTGGCTCGTAGCCGTGCGACAGACGGAGGCGAATGGGACGACCGTGGCCGACTGACCTCATTGCCGGCTACACTGGCCCGAAGATCTCCTCGCGCTGCGTGACCCGTCCTGGACGCTCAACCTCCCCACGATCGAAGCCCCGCGAGTCTTGGCCCAGTCTCGACGGTGCGGCCCGGGTGAAGCCACTGGCTTGCTCCGTGGCCTTCTTGGCGATCAAGACGTGGTTGTTCGAACAGTCACAGAATGGTTTCTGTCTGAGAGCACTTCGCTCACCGGTAGGTTTCTCACGCCCTCCAGATCGGTCATGCTAAGTACCTCGCTCGGGCGCGACCATTCTCACAGCGTCGCGCACGTGGCGGGACATTGACCCGACGTCGTCGGCTCAGAGAGGCGTACCGTGACGGAATCCAGCGGCCTGCACAAGGCAGACCCTAACGATAGTGGCGCTACGTCTTCAAGGGTGCCACCGCCAGCACGCGCCCCGCCTTGTCGGATAGCGGCCTCCAGGCCCAACTCGCCAACGGCGAGGCGATCACCTCCCCGTTCGAGAGCACCCCCATCAGCTCTTCGCCAACTTGGGTGAAGCGATCCACCATGTGGTCCCGCCACGGGATGTGGAGAGGCCCCGCAGCATCGTGCCACGTTTTCCCACCGTCGGGCGACTCCTCGATCCGTCCGTTCGAATCCACCCCGTCCGCCGGGCCCAGGATCAAGTGTTCGGGGTCACCGGGGTCGACCCAGACCGCGCGACAATAACACTCATACAGGTTGGTCCAGGCCTCGCCACCGTCTGGCGAAGCATACAAGCCTCCGCCCGTCGGTGCGAAGACCACGTCCGCGGAGGACGGATGAACGGTTACCGAGTGGACATCGGCGTGAATGCGCGAGCCAAGCAAGGGCGCCCTGGGGTCTCCCGTACTCCCTCCCGCCAACTGCCAGGAACGGCCGCCGTCGTCGCTTCGCAGCAGCCCCCCCTGTTCCACAGCGGCATAGCCCCGCGAACCGTGGAACGCGAACCCGCGCACGCAACCAGCCTCCG
>SKLM01000041.1 GCA_007123205.1 Thermoflexales bacterium | reverse complement strand
TAGGCCACCGTCGCTTCTTCGCTGAGCGTGTGCACCCCGCGGTGGATGTTCGCGTAACGGTTTCTGTAGAAGTCACTGACGGCATCGATCACACCTTTCGGCTTCTGCGTCGATGCTGCGTTGTCCAGATAGGCCAGGGGCAGCCCGCCCACTTCTCTGTCGAAGATCGGGAAGTCTGCCCGGCATGCGGCTGGATCTAGCCTCGTCTCCGTGTTCAACCTTCCCTCCGGTCCACAACCTCGCGGTCAACTCCGCGGTCGATGATCCGTGATGACCGGGTCACGGATCGGGCAGCCCACCGACGCACGGGCGCAGGGGAGCAGGGGAGCGGAGGGGCGAACCTTCAAACCTTTCAACGTTCAACTTTCAACCTGCAACGTGCAACGCCGGCCCCCCGGCCCTCCCACGGCAAGGGCGCCGGGAAGAACCCGTCTCTCAGCCGAAGAGCTTCTGCAGCTGCATCGCCATCGATATGTCGCCCTTCACCTTCAGGCGCCCTTTCATGAAGGCCGCCATCGGGTTCAGCTCGCCCTCGACGAGGGCCTTCAGGTCCGCCGCCGTAGCTTCCACGGTTATGGTCGGCTTCTCTGCACCTCCTTCAACAACGCTGACCTGGCCGTCTTGGATGGTGACCGTCCACTGCTCCTCTCCCGCGCCCGAGACGTCGAACAGAATGGTGGCGTCCATCCCCTTGAGTTTCTCGGCGTCAGCCGATTCCGACAGTGCCTGCAGAGCCTGCTTGGCTGTCTCTGATGTCACGATTCTATCCCCTTTGGTACGGGCCCGCCGTCAGGACGGCGTGGTCAGACGGTGAGGTGCCATGACGATCCACTCCCATCCCCATTGATGAAACAGGCCCTCTCCCTCGGATGCCCCCAGGCTCTAGTCCTCCTTGAACTAGAGCTCCAGCGGTGTCATCTCGTCCCAGTTCGGCCCAGCTTTTAGGTCGACTGCCAGCTTGGCGTCGAGTTCGAACGCATCTTCCATGATCTCCCGCATCAGCTTTGCTGTCCCCTGAACCTCTTCGTCCGGTGCCTCCACGATCAGCTCGTCGTGAACCTGCAGGATCATCCTCGCGAGCGTCCCCCGCTCCCGCAGAGCTCGGTGTAGCCGGATCATGGCGACCTTGATGATGTCTGCCGCGGTTCCCTGAATGGGAGCGTTGATCGCCATGCGCTCGGCGGCTAGACGCGCGTAGTGGGATGCTTCGCTACCCGCCTGCAACTCCGGGAAATACCGCCTTCGGCCCATCAACGTCTCCACGTAACCCTGCCGCGCAGCCAGCCTCTTGGTTCTCTCGATATACTCCCCCACCCGCGGGAAACGATCGAAGTACCTCTCGATGAAGTCCTCGGCCTCGGGCTGGGTCAGCCCTGTGGCCTGAGACAGGCCGTACGCGGTCTGCCCATATGAGAGCCCAAAGTTGACCGCCTTCGCCAGGCGGCGTTGATCCGCGCCCACCTCCTCCTGAGGGATGTCCAGGATGGCCGCGGCCGTGCTGGCGTGGATGTCCTCGCCAGCGGCGAACGCTTGGAGCAGCCCTTCGTCGCCCGAGACGTGGGCCATCACCCGCAACTCCACCTGCGAGTAGTCGGCCGCGATGAGCTTCCAACCGTCCTCTGCGACAAAGGCTCGCCGGATTCGCCGTCCCAGCTCCCTGCGGATAGGGATGTTCTGCAGGTTCGGGTCGCTCGAGCTGAGCCGCCCCGTCACCGTGCCGGTCTGATTGTACGAGGTGTGCAACCGGCCCGTCTCTGGATGGACCATAGCCGGGAGGGCGTCGACGTATGTTGATTTCAGCTTTGACAACCTCCGGTGCTCAAGGATCAGTGTCACAACTCTGTGCTCGCCTTCCAGCCTCTCCAGCACACTGGCTGCCGTCGAATAGTGGCCCGTCTTGGTCCGTCGCACCCCCTGGGCTGGGAGACCAAGCGTCTTGAACAGGGCGTCGGAGAGCTGCTGCGTCGAGCTCACGTTGAACGGGTAGCCGATCAACTCCTGTATCTCGCCCTCAATCTCGGCCAGCTGATCCGCCAACCACTCTGACATCCTCTCCATCTGTGCGACGTCGAAGCCGACGCCGTTCACCTCCATCGCCGCCAGCACCGGCACCAGAGGCATCTCCACCTCAGTGAAGAGCGACCAGAGCTCCCTTTCCTTCAGTTCGGGCTCCAGGACAACCCGCAGGCGGTGGGTCATATCAACGTCGGCGCATGCGTAAGGCGCAGCGTCCTTCACCGGCACCTGATCCATCGAGATCTGGCCCTTACCGGTGCCGATCAAATCGCTGATCGGTACCATCCGCTCGTGAAGCCGCGTCCAGGCCAGGTCTTTGAGCCCCAGACTCTTGGAACCGGGATCGAGCAACCACTCGGCGATCATCGTATCGAAGGCGAGCGGTTCGATCTCCCCGTCGTGCTGCTTCAGTACGATCAGGTCGTACTTGATGTTGTGTCCTTGCTTCTCAATCCCCATCTTGCTCAGCAGCGGGAAGAGGATTTCGACGACCGTCTTCAGCTCCACCTGCGGGTCCCCCGCTGGGCCGTCAACCGGGATGTAGTACCCGCGCTGGGCGCTGTCGGTCACCGCAATGCCCACCAGTTGGGCTTCCATCGGCTCCACCGAGGTTGTCTCCGTATCGACAGTCACGATCGTCGCTTCCTCCAGCCGCGCCACGAGTCGCTGCAGCCCTTCCTCTGTGGCGACGACCCGGTATTCGGCGACCCCATCCTCCGCTGCCACAGGTACCAGCTCGCTGGCTGGCTGATCGCTGAACAGGCCCAGCTGATGTGCCACCCCCGCAGGCACAAGGTTCCTCGGCTCCGGCAGCCGGTCGATGAGTGAACTGAACTCCAGTCTGTGGAACAGATCCATGACCTCTGTGTGGTCGAAGGTGCTGACCCGACAGGCATCGAGATCGAGCTCGACGGGAGCGTCCCGAGCGATTTCCACGAGCTGACGGCTGAGGAACGCCTGTTCTCGCCCTGCCTCTAATCTGCTCCGAAAGCGACTCGATACCTCCTCCAGGTGCTCGTAGATCTCCTCAAGGGAATCGTACGTCTTTACCAGCTTTGTGGCCGTCTTCTCCCCCACCCCGTACACGCCGGGGATGTTGTCAGACTTGTCCCCGATCAGGGCCTTATAGGTCACCAGCTGGTCCGGACTCAACCCGTCGTACCGTTCCCTCACGCGATCGACGTCATAGATCACCGTGTCCGAGAAACGCCAGCGCGACGTCAGCACCTTGGTCTGCTCATCCACCAACTGCACCAGATCCATGTCCCCGGTCACGATGAGCGTCTCAAGCCCCTCTTCCTCCGCTTGCCGGTTCAGTGTGGCGAGAACATCGTCAGCTTCGTATCCCTCTTCCTCATAGATGGGGATCCCCAGGGTCTCCACGACCTCCCGCACCCGATCCATCTGCGACCGTAACTCGTCCGGCATCTTTGCGCGGTGGGCTTTGTACTCTGTGTAGATCTCGTGGCGAAAGGTGGGGCCCTTATCAAAGGCTACGGCGATATGCGTCGGATCCTCGTCCCGCAGCACGTTCAGCAGCATCGATGTGAACCCGTACACTGCGTTTGTCAGCTCACCCCGGGACGTCTTCAGGTCATCGGGCAATGCATGGTAGGCCCGATAGGCCAAAGCATGACCGTCGATCAGGACCAGTTTCTTGGCTTCGGACATCGAGTCCCTCGTTCCCTCCCCACTACAGCGATATACCAGACGACTGGCGACCCTGGTGTCCCAGACGACCACCGTGACACGTCTATTCCGCCCACTCCTTGAGGATGATGTCATCCAATGAACGCTTGGGCACGTGGTGCACCCCGTTTTCGTCTCGGTAGTACGTGACGTCGCCGCCGGGACCGACTTCCTCCAGCACCACCGATTCCCTCGGTCTCCCCAACGCCAGCACAAGCAAGATGCGGTATCGCTGCGGAATATCAAGGGTCTCTCGAAGGCCTTGCCCATCCAGGCCTCCCAGCATGCATCCCCCCAACCCCCGCTCCGTCGCTCCAAGCATGATCGACTGAGCCGCGATGCCCTGATCGCAGCCGAAGGAGCGGCTTATCTCTGTGTCTCCCAGAATGATCACGTAGGCGCTCGGCCGCTCTCCCTCAGCGGGACCATTCCAGTCCTTCAGGTACGCGGCCCATCGCGTGTGCGCGAAGATCTTCGCGTTTGTCGCCGGGTCCGAGCTTAGGACGTATTTCAACGGCTGCGCATTCCCCTTGGACGCCGACATCCGGGCCAGATTCACCAGCTCGCGCAGGGTATCCATACTCGTGGGCACGTCTTGGTAGAAGCGTCGGATGCTCCGGGTCTCTCGAATCAGGTCCTCCAGCATGGGACTCCTCTTTAGTGAAACTCTTCTTTGACTATGTTGGATGTAGCGACCGTGCGAACGGCTTGCCCTTGCCCAGGACATGGTGGATCTGGTTCATCCACTGGCTCACCGGGATGCCCTGCGGGCACTGATCCTCGCACTGGAGACAAGCCGTGCAGCCACTGGCGTGCCTGTTCTCTTCCAGAAAACCATAGGATCGGCGGGCGCTCTCCGGTTTCTGGTACATGATCCCCTCGTTGTAGATCTCCAGGTTGCGTGGGATATCGACGCCGTGCGGGCAGGGCATACAGTAGTTGCACTGAGTACACGGGATGGGGCACAGTTCCTCGTACGCCTCCCGGACCCGCTCGACAATGGAGAGCTCCTCGTTCGACAAGGTTCCTACCCCCGCTCTCCCGGCCGTAGCCACATTCTCCCGGACTTGTTCCATCGTGCTCATCCCGCTGAGCACCACAGAGACCTCCGATTGGTTCCACAACCATTGGAGTCCCCAAGCGGCCGGCGTCCGCTCCGTAGGAGCCTCTCTCCAGATATCCCGTACCGGCTTGGGCGGGGCGACCAGTCGACCGCCCAGCAGGGGCCCCATCACCACCACCGCCATCCCTTTCAAGGCCGCGTATTCGAGCCCCTTCCTCCCGGCTTGATTCTCAATGTCCATGTAGTTGTACTGGATCTGGCAGAATGTCCAGTCATAGGCGTCGACGATCTCCCTGAAGACCTCGTACTCGTCGTGGAACGAGAAGCCCAGGTGGCCAATCCGACCGTCCGCTCTGGCACCCTCAGCCCACTCGAGGACGTCGAGCTTGCGGAGTTTGTCCCACCTCTCGCGATTGAGCCCGTGAAGGAGATAGAAGTCAACACGCTCGGTACAAAGCCTTTGGCACTGCTCGCCCAGGTACCGATCGAAATCATCCCATTCCGCGATCTTCCAGGACGGCATCTTGGTCGCCACCCTGACTCTTTCTCGATAACCGTCCTGCAGCACCCGCCCGACGAAAAGCTCACTGTTTCCCCCGTGATACGAGTATGCTGTGTCGAGGTAGTTCACTCCTCCATCGATGGCGGTGCGAACCATCCTGGTCGCCTCTATCTCGTCGATCTGTTCCCGCCCGTTATTCGTAGGGAAGCGCAAGCAGCCGAAACCGAGAGCGGATACTTCCCAATTGAGGTTGCCAAACGGGCGATACTTCACATTCCCTCCCAGATCCCCATCCCAACTTGCCGTCGACGCCGTCTCTTGATGCTATGCGCTCCCATCAACTCCCCAATCGCTCCGCGCCGCCGCGCGCAACGCATATCTATGACGGCTCCCCGTTGCCCCGTCGTGTGGCACGATCAACCTTGGCTCGGTGACACGAGCAAGCTCGCTGTCCCAAACGTCTCGGAGGACCGAGATACCGGTCAAATGTCCCGACCCCGATACCTCTAGGATCCGCAGATTCTACTCTGCCCATTGGGAGCCCTTCAGAGTCCTTGCCGGAACCTGCCATCTTCCGATGACACCCTCTATCTTCGGGCCAAAGGCACCCAAGACTGTAAGGTCCGTTGGCGACCCAGGGTCTTCCCATCCGTCCCGTCTGAGCACGCTATCCCCATCAAGCCTCGGGCGCATCATCTGTACCGCCCATCTACGGCTGCACCACGGTGATGCTGACCGGAAGGATGACGAAGTCCTGTCCTGTACTGGTCACGAGTCGCGCGTCCGGGTTGCCTGGATCGTACAGCCCCACCATAATCGTCGCCGGACCTGCGTAGTCTCCGGCCCCCGGCCTGAAGGTCAGCTCGTGCCTGTCCTGGACCACCTGCCCGGCCTGCCAACCGCTGGTGGGAGCAGCTCCACCGGCAGGAGGGCCGTCGTGCTGTGCGATCAGGCGTCCTTCCTCCGAGAGAAGGTGGGTGAATACCGTGTAGTTCTTTGGGCTGGTCCCCTCCAACCCCTCCCAGTAGAGGGTGATTGCCAGAGTTCCTCCCGACACCACTCGAGCGGAGGCCACCTGATACCTCGCTAACCTTCCGAAGTCGCCGAAGCGAACATCCAGGTCACCAGACAGGGCTCCCGGTGCCACGGGTGTCGGAGTCTCCGTTGCCGTCGGTGCCGGTGCCGGAGGTTCGGTGGGCTCCGGTGGCTGTGTAGGGGGTGCTGGCGTCGCAGCCTCCCTTTCCAGAGTGGGCCAGGCCAGCGGCTCTGTCACCGTCGGTGAAGGGCTAGGGGTCGGAGGCTCCACCCCGGCGCGCGGAGTCGAGGTAGGCACCGGCAAGTCTGGATCGTAAGCCGGTGCGTGGCTCGCCAGGAAGGTCACGCTTGTGAGGACAATCAGCGCGATGGCAGCAAACGCAAACACCGTTGCCCACGCCCGCACAGCCCGAACGGTAGCCGTTTCGTGCTCGAGGGTGAACAGAGCGACGCTCCGCTCTCGCTGGGCAGCTACTGCGCGCACCAGGTAGATCAGCGCGCCTATGGCACATACGACGTAGACGACCCATGCGTATTCGACTAGCCACTCGAGGAGAATCCTCATTCTGCTCTCAGCATCCCGCGGATGAGGGCCTCCAATCTTGGTGCCAACCTCTTTCCCGCCTCCAAGACCTCCTCGTGATTCGTCTCCCCCGCCGGCTCTCCTTCCTCAGGTAACACGTTGGTGATGCCTGAAAGCCCGAGCACCCGCGTTCCGCCGTGGCGGGCCACCGTGACCTCCGGCACCGTGGACATCCCTACCGCGTGGGCACCGATGAGGCGCAGGAATCGAACGTCGGCCGGAGTCTCGTAGGCTGGGCCGGCCAAGCATACGTAGACTCCTTCTCGCAGGGGCAGGTCTTCGTCTGCTGCCACTCGGCGGGCAAGCGAGCAGAGCGTGTCATCATACGGCTCCGACATATCAGGGAAACGAGGGCCTAGTTCATCCACATTTGGGCCGCGGAGCGGGTTCAGCCCCGCCATACCGATCAAGTTGATGTGGTCGGTGATCAACATAAGGTCACCGACACGGAAGTCCGGATGAAGGCCGCCAGCTGCATTCGTGACGATCAGCCTGTTGATTCCCAGCACCTGCATGACCCGCACCGGGAAGGTGACCTGGGCCATCGAATACCCTTCGTAGTAGTGCACTCGTCCCTGCATCACGGCCACCGGCTGATCCTCCAAGTGTCCCAGCACAAACTGGCCCACGTGACCCGCCACCGTCGAAGCGGGGAAGTGGGGCAGCTCCTGATATCCAAAAGAGACGGAATCCTCCACGTGCTCGGCTAAGGGACTCAGCCCCGAGCCAAGAACCAGGCCCACCTGGGGTCTAATATCAGTCACCTCGCGGATCGCAGCGGCTGCAGCCTCAAAGTCTGCGTATGAGAAGAACTCGGGCATATAGACCTCCTGTTGCAGGCCGCCGAACCGTCCAGTGCTTTGCTCAGCAGCCTTCGAGACCCTCTCAAGGGGGAGTGTGCCGTGTCCCTTTATGCGCCGGGTGATTATAGCATGATTCGACCAAACTCGAAACGCAAGCGCAGCAGAGCAGCGCCCCCCGGTTCGCAAACCCTCTCCCCCCGACGCACGGGGGCGGGGGGCGGAGGGGCGAACCTTCAAACCTTTCAACGTTCAACTTTCAACCTGCAACGTGCAACGCCGCTGCCCCTCGCCCCCTGCTTCTTGCCTCCTGAACCCCGTGTGCTACAATCCGCTGCATGCTTCGATTTCTCAGGAACGCCGCCTTTCCCATCTGCGCCGCATTGGCCATCCTAGTTGCTGCCGGCCCCCTGAACTCGACCGCAGAAGCCCAGGACCAGGCTCCTCCAGACCTTCTGGTGGATCTGGTCAACTCCCTTCGTCTGGATCAGGGCCTTGATCCTTACCGTCGGTTCCGCTTGTTGGACGCCGCGGCCCAGCGGCATGCCGATGACCTTGCTGCCGGCGGGTTCGCCGATCCCGATGACCCGGGCCGCGGTTCCGATGGTACCTCGGCGGAGGACCGCATCCGGGAGGCGGGCTACCTGCCGTGGACGGCAGAGGAACAGATGGTCGTCGTCGAGAACCTCTGGGTTGGGCAGGGCACGCCCGGCGACGTATTGGCTTCCTCCCTGGAGGATCCGTCTCACGGTGAGAACCTCCTCAGCGAGGCCTACCGAGAGTTCGGTGTTGGCTTTGCCACTGACCACCAAGGTCAAGTTTTCTACGTTCTTGTGTTCGGATCGCGTCCCAACGTGCTGCCGATATTCATAAACGACGGGGCTGTCGCAACGGAAAACCGCGAGGTAGCGATTCGCCTGACCAACGAGCGAGTGCGCCCCGGGGGCAGCGGGACCGCCTTTATGGGCGAGGCCATTGAGATCCGCGTCAGCGATGAGCCAACGTTCGAAGGCCTCTCGTGGCGCCCCTGGGCGCCATTGGTCTCGTGGACCTTGGCGGACAGGTCTGGTGACCAGACCGTGTACGTCCAGTTCCGGGATGCCGGCGGGCGCACGGCTGCCGCTGCCGACAGCATATTCCTCGACACCGGTACACCTCAGATCCCACCCATGTCGGAGACGGCTACGCCCCAGCTTGCCGTCAGTCCGTCCCCCGACCTGACCGCTACCGAAGTTCCCACTGCCCCCGACCCGGAGCTGACGCCGGAGGACGTCATAGACCCTCCAGATGCTGCGCTTGAACGGGCTGCTGAGACGGTCGCGGTGACGCCTTTCCCCACTTGGACACCCCTCCCCTCTCCGGAGCCCACCAGCGGTCCGCCTGAGCAGTCAGCGGAGGCCGATGGGACCCCGGCGTCGCCGGCCGACTACACCAGGCCCTTGGTGCTCGTGGGCATCCTGCAGGGAGCGGCCCTCTGTCTGGGCATCTATCTGATGATACGTCGGGGAGGGATCTCCGCGCGTGAGTGACGACGGCCTGATCGCCGTCTTCGACTCTGGAGTCGGGGGGTTGAGCGTGTGGCGTCACATCGTCCGTCAGCTTCCTTCCGAGGACACCCTCTACCTGGCTGATCAGGCCCACGTTCCGTATGGCCATCGGTCCCTGAGTGAGGTACGCCAGTTCTGCAGCGAGATCGGCCGTTTTCTGCTCCGCCAGGGTGCAACCATCATCGTGATCGCCTGCAACACCGCCTCTGCCGCCGCCCTGAAGTACCTGCGGGACGTCTTTCCCCAGGTGCCCTTCGTGGGCATGGAACCTGCCGTTAAGCCGGCGGTCGCCAGGACCCAGAGCGGCGCCGTAGGGGTGCTCGCCACCGAAGCCACGTTCCAGGGGGAGCTCTTCTCCAGTCTTCTGGACCGCTACGCGGGTGATGTGGACGTGATAACCCAGGTCTGCCCTGGGTTGGTGGACGCAGTCGAAGCCGGTGCCCTCGAGACCGCTGAGACCGAAGCCCTGCTGCGCACATATCTGACTCCGCTGCTCAGGGCCGGGATCGATCAGCTCGTCCTTGGCTGTACCCACTATCCGTTTCTGCTCCCGACCATCGACCGGGTCATCGAGGGGCGAGCGTCGATCATCGATCCGGCTCCGGCCGTGGCCCGGCAGACTGCCCTGGTGCTGGCGCAAACGCGCGGGGGCGCGCGGACAGGTCACGTAGGCCGTCACCGGTTCTACACCACTGCGGATGTGGAGGTGTTGAGGGGGATGGTCCTGCGGTTGCTCCCCGAGTCCGGCTGCGCCGTGGAGATTAACAGGGCGCGCTGGGTCGGTGGTCAGCTCTTCTCTCGTCACCCGGTTAGCCGCCGAGCTATCCTCCGCTAGACCCACCCCGGCACCTCGCGGGGACATATCGGGCCGTGATCGTTGTCGCCGGGTGGGACCTTTGGCCGCCTAGCCCAGCCGGTCGACCGCTCTTAGAACATCCTCGCGGCTTGGCCTTCCAGTCTGTTCCAGAACCACACGGCCGTCTCCATCCAGCACGATCAGTGTTGGAAGGCTTCGGACACCATACCGCACAGCCAGCTCCCTTCCTGCCCCTTCTACCACGCTCAGTCGCAGGAACTGAGCCCTCCCTTCGAGATCCCTCTCGATCCTGTCGAAAGCGGGCTTGGTCAGCAGGCATGCGCTACAGGCGTTCGAGTAGAACTGGACCAGCGTCGGTGTCCCGTCGGTGACCACGGCGTCGAATGCCTCCGTCGATGCTATCCCATCTCCCGGTGTGCGCAGGAAAGCGTACCCCCCGATCAAAACGGCGACGATGAAGACCATCAGCCAGTTTTCTTGCAGAATCCGTCTCATAATCCCTCTCAATATCGGCCCTGGCGATCCAAAGCGGCATCACGCTGCCATCAGCCGCCTCAGGACGGTCAGATTCTCCCTATCCTTCTCCAGAGCGCCATCTTTCGGTGTCTCCAGCAGTCCCGGAAGACCGGCCATCCGGGGGTCATTCAGTAGCCTTCGAAAACCGGTCAGCCCGATGTGGCCTCTGCCAATGTGTTCGTGTCGATCTTTGCGGCTTCCTAAGTCGCCTTTGCTGTCGTTCAGGTGAACCGCCTTCAGGCGGTCGAGCCCGATGATCCGATCGAAGGCTTCCATCGTGCTGGAGTAACCCCTCGCAGTACGCAACTCGTAACCCGCTGCGAACACGTGGCACGTGTCGAAGCACACACCCAACCGTCCGCCATCAAAAGTGTACTCCAGCAGCCAGGCTAGGTGCTCAAATCGATGGCCGAGCCTCGTCCCTTGCCCAGCCATAGTCTCCAGCAGTATCCCTGCGCCGACCCCGTTCGTTGCGGAGTGAACCTCCCCTAACCCCTCGGCCATCCGTGTCAGGCCAGCTTCCTCGCCCCTGCCAACGTGGGCCCCCGGATGAAGCACCAGCCACGGCACTCCCAGCAGGTCGCACCGCTTCAGCTCGATGACCAGAGTGTCGATTGACTTGCGCCACAGCTCGTCGTCCGGCGAAGCCAGGTTAAGCAGATACGACGTATGGCCGATGACCGGATGGATCGCCTTCGTCGCCGCCTCGGCCCGGAAGAGGATGATGGCCTCCTCGGTCAGCGGTGGCACCTTCCAAGCGCGATTCGGCTTGACGAAGACCTGCAGAGCGTCACAGCCCACGGACCGCGCGCGGTCAAATGCTGTGTGAAGCCCCCCCGAGATCGACTCGTGGGCTCCCAGCCTCAACCCGTGTGCTCCGCTCGATACCCTTCCGGATAGCGGCTGGCCAGATCCACATACGTCTTCTTGAAGCGAGTCCACTGGTCCTTATACGCGGTACTCACTTCCTTGTCGAGCACCCGGGCTGGCACGCCCACGGCGATGCGCTCGGGCGGCACCTCTTGTCCCTGCCGGACGACCGCTCCCTCCCCGACCACGCTCCACTTGCCGACCACGGCCCAGTCAGAGACCACCGCCCCCATCCCGACGATGGCGTAGTCGTGGATGAGCTTCACATTGTGGATCACCGCACCATGCCCGATGGTCACCCAATCACCGATGCTCGTCCGTTCTCCGGGACGCACGTGTATCACGCAGTTATCCTCCACGCTGCAGTAGTCACCGATGACGATGGTCCCATAATCACCCCGGATCCGGGCCCCCGGCCCAATCCAGCAGCCCACCCCCACGGTGACATCTCCGAACACATCGGCCGAGGGATGGACGTACGTCCCTGCCCCAATCTCCGGCCTCTTCCCCTCAAACGCCCCCACCGTCATCCCTAACTCTCCTCTCGCTGTCACGAGCCTGTCTTCTCTCCCGACTCACACAGCCGTCCGCTGTGCGCGCGCATCACCGGAAGGACGCAGTGCCGGTCAACAGGTCTCGACGCCCGGGAACAACCTACCCCGCCCCCCTACGCCAACCCCTCGCCTCATTCCGGCACGATACGATAGGAGGTGGTGATCTCCGCGGCCTTCCCAAGCATGGCGGCCGCGGGACAGTACTTCGTCTGCGAGAGCTCGATCGATCGTTCTACTGCCGCTGGATCGACTTCGGCGCCGGTCACAACGAATTCCAGATGGATCGTCGTGTAGACTCTCGGGTGCTCTTCAGCTCGCTCGGCCGTCGCCTTCACCTGGAGACCGGTAAACGGTTGTCTCTTCTTCTGTAGAATCGAGGTGACGTCCATCCCAGTGCAGCCGCACAGCCCGATGAGGAGCAGCTGCACCGGATGGGGACCGGTATCTCGTCGGTCTTCGTCCTCTCTGGCGCGGTCAACGACGATGGCCGGCCCCCCGGCCTCGCCCACTAGCCTCAATCCCGGCCCGACCCAGGTCACTTGTGCCTCTGATGTCATTTCCCCTCCCCGCATTCAGTGAGTTAGGCCGATGGAGCTACCGTCCGGCCCTACATTCGGTATGTCTGCCATTATACATCGAAACAGACCGTGCTGCACTTGGTTTGGCGTTGCTGCCGTCTGTTGTAGCCCGCGGTGTCCAAACTCAGGGCCTCCCGGTGGCTGAGTCGCAAGGGTGGTTTCCCTGCCGAACGCATGAGCTCGGGCTCCGCGGCTCCATCACTAGTCAACCGGCCTCTTACGATGTACAATCCCCTGCACCATGCCAACCCCAGCCACGCATCTCGCTTCTGCCCAGGCGATGCTTCGCCAGGGGACGCTCTCGCTCACCGCTCGACGACTGGTCGATCAGCACCGCGGGGCTTTCTTGCTGGGGCATACGGCCCCCGATGTCAAGACGATCAGCGGTCAGAACCGTGAGGCAACCCACTTCTACTCCGTTCCGCGTGCATCGGACCATCCCGCTTACCAGGTTCTATTTGACACTCATCCCGGATTGGCGGATCACGGCGAGCTCTCACCGGCCCAGACTGCCTTTATCGCCGGCTACATTGCCCATCTCCTCCTGGACGAGCGGTGGCTGGCGGACGTCTTCGAGCCATGCTTCATGGGGGATTGGGGATCTCGGGCGGAGCGCATGTTCCTCCACAACGTGCTGCGCACCTGGGTTGATGCCCGCGATCAGCAGAGGCTCGATAGATCAGTCCCGCACGCACTGCGCGAGGCGGAGCCCGAGGACTGGCTCCCGTTCGTCGACGATCGCATGTTGCGGCGGTGGCGTGACTGGTTGGCCGAGCAGCTCGCCCCTGGCAACGGAATGGAGACGGCGGCGGTGCTGGCCCCGCGCGTGGGCGCGCGCGCCGAGGAGATGATGTCTGTCGCTGGATCGTCCGAGCAGATGGAGCACCGGGTGTTTCGCCACATCTCTCGGCCCGCCCTGCAGGCCTTCCGCGACACCAGTCAGAGACACTGTGTCCGCTTGGTCAACTGGTACATAGCGAGATCAGTCGCGCGACGACCGTCCCGATCCGGGACCGACTGGTCAGGCCGTCTACGAGCCAGAGAGGAGGTGCGCTTGTGAGTATCCTGGTTACCGGTGGCGCCGGCTATATCGGCAGCATCGTCACAGAAGAGCTCATTGAGCAGGGCGAACAGGTGGTTGTCTTTGACAATCTGTCGTACGGCCATCGAGCGGCGGTCCATCCGGATGCGGAGTTCATCGCCGGAGATCTGGCGGATCGCCCCGCCGTCAGCGCGATCTTTGAGCACCATCCCATTGATGCCATCATGCATTTCGCCTCCTACACCCTGGTGGGGGAGTCCATGGAGGTTCCTTTCAAGTATCTGGGCGACAACGTGACCAATGGGCTCAACCTGCTGCGGGAGGCCGTTGATCACGGTGTGCGACGCTTCATCCTCTCCTCTACGGCCAACCTCTTCGATCAACCCGAGGACATCCCCATCGATGAGGATGAACGAATCATCCCCGGCAGCCCCTACGGGGAGTCGAAGTATGTCCTGGAGCGGGTTTTACATTGGCTGGACCGAATCTACGGCTTCCGCTTCGCCGCCCTCAGGTACTTCAATGCCGCTGGCGCTTCCCCGTCCGGCCAGCGCGGTGAGGATCACGAGCCGGAGACCCACTTGATTCCTCTAACCCTCCAGGTGGCCCTCGGGCAGCGTGAGAGGATTGTCATCTTCGGCGACGACTACCAGACCCGGGATGGCACCTGCGTCCGCGACTACATCCACGTTACTGATCTGGCCCGGGCGCACATTCTGGCGTTGGAGGCTCTGGCTGAGGGCAGCCGGACCTACAACCTGGGCAATGGCCGCGGCTTCACAGTCAGGGAGGTGATCGATACCTGTCGCCAGGTTACGGGTCACCCCATCCCGGCGGTGGTCGGTGAACGACGACCCGGCGACCCCCCGGCCCTCATCGCTAGCAGCGACAAGATCCGAGACGAGCTGGGGTGGTCGCCCCGGTACCCCGACCTCGAGACCATCGTGGCCCATGCCTGGAGGTGGCATCGCACGCACCCATTTGGGTATGAGGGTTGATGCATCTGGCGATCAACGGCTGGTTCTGGGATCGACCCACCACGGGCAGCGGGCAATACCTGCGCCACCTGGTGGAGGGGCTCGAATCCCTGGCGGCAGATCTCCGCATCAGCGTCGTCCTTCCCCGCGAAGGCCCGGATGACGACAGGGGGAGCGGGCCAAGTCCACCGTCGTCCCTCACCCTGACTCGCACGGAATGCCCTCGCACGAACTTCGGCAAGCTCTTCTTCGAACAGATCGCCTTTCCTCGGGCCTGCGCCGATCTCCGTGCTGGCCTGGCCCACGTCCCGTACTGGGCACCGCCTCTTCGCTCGCCCGCGCCCCTCGTCGTCACCATTCACGATGTGATCCCCTTGATCTTGCCCCAGTACCGAGGGGGCGCGTTGCAGCAGCTCTACACGGCCCTGGTCTCGGCCACCAGCCGTCGCGCACAGAGTGTCCTGACAGATTCCGAAGCCGCACGACGTGATATCCTGGCGCGCCTTGACCTGGCTCCGGGGCAGGTCCACGCCATACCTCTGGCTGCTGCCGACTGGTATCATCCGAACCCTTCTGACAACGATGGCGCCATCAGAGCCCGCTACGGGCTTCCCGATCGTTATGTGCTCTACCTGGGCGGCTTCGATGTGCGTAAGAACCTGAACACCGTGGTGGCAGCCTATGGCCGGGTTGGGCCGACGGTCGGAGCGACGTGTCCCCTCGTCATCGCCGGGAGACTGCCTGACCGGGACACCTCCTTCACGCCCGATCCCCGCCGGATTGCCCTCGAGGAGCATATCGATGAACGATTGGTCCACTTCAGCGGTTTTGTGAAGGAGAGCGACAAGCCCGCTCTCTACCGCGGGGCGGTCGCCCTTCTCTTTCCCAGCCTCTATGAGGGATTCGGTCTGCCCCCTCTCGAGGCCCTCGCCTGTGGCACCCCCGTGATCGGCAGCGATGTGGCATCTCTACCCGAGGTCATCGGAGAGGGGGGGGTTCTGGTCCCGCCTTATGACGTGGGGGGGATGGCCAGGGCGCTGACGCGGCTGATAACGGACCGGGACTACCGCATCGAGATGATGCGCCGTGCCCTGGATCAGGCTGCTCGCTTCTCCTGGGACCGCACTGCCCGGGCGACCCTCCGGACCTACCGCGACACGCTTAACTGAGATGCTGATGCTCGGAGACAGACGCCGTCACACCGATCGGGCGATGGGTATGGGTGATCCCCAATCCCTGGCCGTGCCCCTCCTCCTGTTCTTCGTCTTCCTGATTCTGTATGGGGCAACTCTTCTTCCGGATGTGCTCCCTGCGGATGCGGGCGAGTTTCAGCTGGTCGCCACAACGGGGGGCGTAGCCCATCCTCCGGGCTATCCCCTCTACACGATGGTGGGATGGCTCTTCGCGCGTATCCCGGTGGGCCCCTCGGCGGCCTGGCGGGTGAGCCTCTTCTCAGCCGTCACCGCGGCAGCCACTCTCAGCATCGTCTACGCCACCGCCCGCAAGGTCACGGGCAGTGTCTGGAGTGGTCTGGCGGCTGTCCTGGCCCTCGGCGGCAGCACGACGTTCTGGGCAACGGCGACGCAGGCCAGCATTCGCCCGCTGACGGCGTTCTTCATGGCCCTTTGCCTGTATGCCCTCGTCCATCATGGGGCGCAGGTCAGGGCCGATGCCTCGCAGGGCGCAGAGGATGAACGAGACCCTGGCCAGGATTCGTACCTGATCCTCTTCTGTCTGGCCCTTTCGTTCGGCCTGACCCACCACCCCTCCCTCGCCTTCCCCGCCGTGGTCTTTCTCCTCTACCTGGTTCTGGTCGATCCTGCCCTGCTCCGGCAGCGCCGTCGCTGGTTGAAGCCAGCCCTTGCTCTTCTGCCCGGGGCCTTGGTGTTCGTCTACCTTCCTCTCCGCGGACCTCCCGAGCTAGCCACGGTCTCTGGCTTCCTGGATCACGTCCTGGCGCGCGGCTTCCGGGGCGACATGTTCGCGCTCGACCTGATCGACCGTCTGGTGCTGTTGCCCACCCTGGTCGGTTTTCAGTTCAACCGGGTCCTGCTCCTCGGGATGGTGGTTGGGGCCGGGCTGCTTATGGCGCTAGATCGGAGGCTGGCCTTTCTCCTGATCGGCAGCGTGATCGTCCACACCGCGGTGACGTTGACCTACGACGCGCCCCAGACCGTGGAGTACGCGATGCCCGGGTACGTCTCCCTGGCCCTTCTGGTTGCCGTTCCCTGCGGGCGGATGCTGAACGGCGGCCCGAACCCTCGGGGGTCCGGTGGCACCGTTTCGAGTCGCCGGTCGACCGCATCGATCATCTCTTTCCTGGCGCTGGTTCTTCTTTCCGTCGGGGGGATGCTCAATCTCCTGGCTCACCTACCGAGCTACACCGTGCTGTCCCGGAGTCGCGACTCGCGGGACTACGTCGAGACGCTCCTGACCGACGCGCCCCCGAACACCGTGATCCTCTCCAACTGGCACTGGTTCAGCCCCTTGCGCTACCTGCAGCAGGTCGAGGGGCGCCGCCCCGACGTGGCCGTCGAATACGTGGCGCCGCGGGGGGAACCTCTGGCTCAGACCTGGGTCGCTGAGATAGAAGCGTACGTTGAGTCACGCCCGGTCATCGTGGTCCGCTACTTCGAGCACCTGTATCAGCAGCTTCCCTACACATTCGAGCCGTTGGGAGAGGCGTTTCTGATCGGCGGTGAGCCAAGGACTGAGGAACCCCATGACGTGACCAGGCTCGATGTCACACTGGGCGAACAGATCGAGCTTCTGGGGTACCGGTTGGAGGTCGGGGATGCGGAGCCCGCTCAGCCCATCGCCGTGGTTCTCGCGTGGTCGGCCCTGGCGCCACCCGAGGTGGACGTCGCCCTGTTTGCCCAGTTGATCGGCCCTGAGGGCCGTCTGTGGAGTGGTGCCCGGGACCCCCGCTACTCGGCGCACAGCGTCACTCCGGGTGAGATCATCATCGAGCGTGTGGTGGTTTATCCCTTTCTCCATGCCCCTCCGGGTGAGTATCGCCTCGTCGTCGGGGCCTATTCGTCCCACGGTCGCTTCACCACTAGCGACGGAGCTGACACCGTGGAGCTCGCTACCGTCCGTCTCCACCCTTCGAAGACCCGTCCTGTCACCGAGCACCCCCGTCTTATCCGCTTCCGGGGCGGGCCCACCCTGATCGGTGTTGATTATGACGTGCCCGATGAGGGCTTGAGCCGTACCTATCTCCACTGGGCCGGGCCGGGCCAGTTCACGCGTCTGCAGCTGGCCGCGGGAGGGGACGACGTCCTGGCGACCGCTACGGTCCCAGCTCTAAACCGCGGTGAATACGCCACCGTAGCCGTCGATTCGCCCGACATACCCGATCGGCTCACCGCCCTCAGCCCGGACGGGGGACAGCGCTGGAATCTCCTCTTCCGGCGACCGGTCCGTCTCCCCTCTCCCCGCCCCGGCGCTCGTTACGTCGCTTTCGGTGATGCCATGGTGCTATCGGGATTCGACGACTCCGGGCTTAGCTTCGCACGCTCGGGGGAGTTAGAGCCCGGGTCCAGGACGACTCTTCTGCTCCGCTTTCGCAGCCAGCGTCCCCTGGAGCGGGACTTCATCATCTCCGCGGCTCTTACCGGACTCGAGGCCGACGACACCGGCTTAGCTTCGCACGCTTGGTCCTGGCGCGCGTCCCACGACACCGTGCCAGCCCTGGGTGCCATACCCACCCTCAAGTGGATTCGCGGCTCGACGGTCCTCGCGCCCCATCGCTTGATCATCCCCCTCGACGCCGCTAGTGTCCCGGTCGTGGGTTCCTCTCTGGTCTACGACCATTTCACCCAGCGAACGCTCCCTCCTCTCGCTGAGTACCTGGATTCGACGGTCACGCTGAGCAGCTGGTCGCCGGCTGCGAGTCCATAAGTAGCTGCCGTCCGTCATCCTTCTTTCCCCCACGCCAGGAATATGCTACAATTACTGCGGTGGGGAGCGCCAACATGACATCACACATAGTCACGCGCCTTTGGGAAATCGAGTTGTTCTCTGCCCTCGACGGCGAAGATCTGGAATCTCTGGCCGAACTCGCGCACTGGGAGCGCTATCCTGCGGGTGACCTGATCTGTCGTCAAGGAGAACCCGGGCACCGGCTCTACTTCGTGGAGTCCGGTCAACTCCGGGCCTGGCACGTTGATCCCGAAGGGATGGAGCAAGAAGTGGCCCGGTTTGGTGCGGGCGGTTCCTTCGGACAGAGCTCACTCCTGCTCGGTGAACCGCACGACGCCACCGTCGAAGTCGTTGATGACGCAGTACTCCTCTCCATCGAGAAAGAGGACTTCGATAGACTGCTGGCAGAACGTCCAAGTATCCTCAATGATCTGCGGATGCCACCCGACATCGAGAGAAGGCGGCGCGCTCCCCGCTTCGAGTGGCAGGAGCCGGACGAGGTTGTGGTGTTTGTCCTGCGGAAGCACGACTTGATCTTGGTGCAGGGACTGATTCTTCCCGCTATCCTTCTTCTTCTTGTCCTGGCGGTATTCTTTGCCGTCGGGAGCCCATCGTTCGTAGGCCTGGTCGTCGGAGGCCTTGTGGCCTCGGCACCGGTACTGCTCGCTCTCTATCGCGTCGTGGACCATTTCAACGACAACTACGTCCTGACCAACAAGCGCGTGATGCACGACGAGCACGTTTATCTGATTCACCAATGCCGTGTCGGTGCGCCCCTATCCAGAATCCAGAGCATCCAGCTATCCCAGGAGGGTGCCCTGGCCCAGATGTTCGAGTTCGGGGATCTGCACATCGAGACCGCGGGCCGGCCCGCTGGACGGGTCCTGTTTCAGCAGATTCCAGATCCGGAGACTGCCCAGGCGATGATCTTCGAGCAGAGACAACGCGCCCAGGCTCAGGCCCGGGCTGCCGAGCGTGCTGCGATTCACGAGGCTTTGGACCGCCGATTTGGTCGGAGGCCCCCTCCCCAGGACCATCCCTTGCCTGAGGAGGAAACTGAGCCTTCGGATATAGGGCCTCGGGTCCGGTGGCCAGCCTGGATCCTGACCCCCATGGAGGTGATCCGCTACTTCGTCCCCACCTTGCGGGAGGAGGTCGGAGACACCATCATCTGGCGGAAGCACTGGATCGCTCTCCTGGGGCCCATAACCCCCCCCACAGCGCTGATTGTCCTTGCCACCGCTCTGGTCGCCTGGTTGCTCGTGCAGGAGGGGGGCGATCGGACGTCGATCCTCGTGGGCTACGGCATCGTGCTGCTGTTCCTCATACCCTGGTGGTTGTGGGTTTTCGAGGACTGGCATAACGAGATGTACCAGGTGACTCCCTCTCGCATCATCGACATCGAACAGTTGCCCCTCGCGCTGCGCGAGGAACGGCGGGAGGCGAGCTTGAGTATGATTCAGAACGTCAATCTGAAAGTCCCCGGGGTGATCGGGCGGCTGCTGGGGTACGGCTCGGTGACCATCGAGACGGCCGGCGCCGGTGCCTTTACCTTCGACCATGTGAAAGACCCTCAGGCGGTGCAGACCGAGATCTTCCGCCGGATGGCTGCCTTCGAGCAACGACAGCACGAGGAGGAGGCCCGACGTCGCCGTGACGAGTTGCTCGACTGGTTCGCCGTGTACGACCAGCTGCGGCACTCGGATGCCGACCGGCAGGACAGGCCTCCCCTCCCCGGGCGATCAGCCCGGCCAGAATCGTCTGAAGGTTACCGACCGAGCTAAAGGACCGTCCAATGACCAATCGACAGATTGTCTTCTCCAATGACCCTCGGCTCCACGAGCCGTCACGTCGAGTGAGACGTGTGGACGAGGGGGTCCAGGACCTTGTCGACGCTATGATCGAGGCACTGCGGGAGGCGGACGGGATCGGCCTCGCTGCCGTGCAAATCGGCGTGCCCGAGCGTGTGGTCGTGATTGAGCTGCCCGCGCCAACTGGGGAGGACGAACTGGAGACGCAGGAGCCGCCGCAGCCAGAATCCTACGTTCTCATCAACCCCCGCGTGCTGCGCGCCTCTCCGGAGGTCGAGGAATCCATCGAGGGGTGCCTGTCCATCCCCGGGTGGGTCGGGGAGGTCGAACGTCACCGTAGCATAGTGGTCGAAGCTCTCGACGAACAGGGGCGCGAGCTGCGCATCGAGGCGGAGGGTCTCCTGGCCCGGGTCCTCCAGCACGAGATCGACCACTGTGAGGGGGTCCTCTTCATCGATCGTATCGAGGACCCGGAGAGGATCTGGCCGGTTGAGAAGGGTAGGGAAGAGGCCCACGAATCAGGCGGAGAATGAGAAGCTGACACCCCGTCACCGGGCCCCTGCGTTCCGCCCGGCCTGATCGATGCAGCGCGTCCGTTCGTTTAGCTCGGTCTGAGCGGGGAGCTTGCCGCCCTGGCCGTTTGGAACGGTTGCCGTCAGTTCACTACACTTAGGAGGGAAGCGAGATGCGACTGGGAAAGAGCCTCATTGGCAATCCGGTGTTCCGCATCAATGATGGCCGCAAGCTGGGTGAGATCAGAGATCTCTATCTCGACGACGAGCTGACCTCGGTGGTCGGCATCTACCTGGGGCGAGAGGGGCTCCTGAGACCCACTCCCCTCTATGTCGAGAGGGCGGACGTCGCTCTCTTTGGCATCGATGTGGTTCTGGCGGAGCCGACCGCGACTGTATACGAGGGCGAGGAGGCCTCCAAGCCGCCCGGTTGGCTCCGATTGGCGGAGCTTCAGGGTCGCCAGGTCCAGACCCCCGGGGGAACCAAGATCGGCAGAGTCGGTGATGTCGCTCTGGACGAGGAGGCTCGCATCACCGGTCTCAGCCTGACGAATCTGTCGGTCAAGGGCCCCCTGGCCGAGGCTGAGGCTGTAGCCCGCAAGCCCGTGGTCGATGTGGGCGCGACCGATGGTCTGATGACCCTGGACCTCGCGCGGGCGGAGAAGGCACCCCTGGAGATCGATCCGGACCTCCTGTTCTCGGGGCCAACGTGGAGACAGACCCCGACGCCCGGGCCCGCAGCCGGGGGACAGGAGGCGTGTGAAGGCAGCGCCGAGGAGGGGTAAGCCTACTATCTCCATCTCAACCACGCTCGCGTATCGTGCCAGAATCGGAGGGCAGTGCAGGTGAGCTCTCCCACCTGGCTCGGCGCGAGGTCCGCTGGAGGTGCTTTGGGTCATCCGGCTCTGGCGTCGAAGCCGTAGGAGCGGGACGCTCTGCGTCGTGGGGGTAATGCTGGCCGAACCACGGTGCCGATGGCCACTGTGGCTGGGGTGACGGAGGCTCAAGCCGGTGCACCGACCCATCCCCATCGGCGCCGGAAGCCGCTTACGCCACAGCCACATCTGTCATTCTGAGGACTGAAGCGGAGGACTGAGGCTGAGGACTGAGCAGCGGCTGCAGCGACCGTGAATCTCGCTCACGCCGGTCGGAAACAGCTTACGGGTGGGTGCTCCCCGGCAGGGCAGGAAGCTCCGATGCCCGATGACCAGTTGGCGGGTGAGCACCGGCCGCGGCTGTCGCGGATCGGTTAGTACGCCGACTGCGCTGAAGAACTCAACAAAGACCAGGAGGAGCCCTTGACCCTCGACCAGGCTCTCGTATACGCCGTCATCGCCATCACCCTCGTGATGCTCGCCTTCGAGGTCTGGCGCTACGATTTGGTCGCCCTGGTGGGGATGCTGCTCCTCGTGGTGGCGGGAACGGTGTCCGTCGAGGAGGCTCTTGCCGGGTTCGGCCACCCGGCCGTCGTCACCATCGCGGCGGTGCTCATCGTCAGCCGCGGACTGCAGAACACCGGGGTGGCTGATCTGGTGACGCGGCCCATCTCCCGGGTGGGAGACCGGCTCTTCCTTCAGCTGGCAGTCCTCTGTGGCCTGGTGGTCATCGGTTCTGCCTTCATGAACAACATCGCCGCGTTGGCGGTCTTCATCCCTGTGGCGGTTCGACTGGCCAGGAAGAGCGATCGACCGCCCTCCCTCTACCTGCTGCCCATGGCCTTCAGTTCTCACTTCGGCGGTCTGATCACCCTCATCGGCACGCCCCCCAATCTCATCGTATCCACCATGCGCGGCGAGCAAGTCGGGGAGGGCTTCGGCATGTTCGCCTTCGCCCCGGTGGGGCTGGCTATCTCCGTCGTCGGCGTGGCGTTCATCGCCCTGGCCGGCTGGCGCCTGATCCCGCGCCGAGAAGGGGGAAAGGCTCAGAACAGCTTCACGATGGCGGACTACCTCACGGAGATCCAGGTGGTTCGCGAGTCCAAACTGGCCGGGCGACGCTTGCTGGATCTGAGGTCAGTGACCGATGCTGAGCTCTGGATCGTGGCCATTCTGCGGGGCGACGAGCGGATCTCGTCTCCCGCCGGTTCCGACCGGATCAGGGCCGGGGACACGCTCCTGGTACGGGCCGACACGGAGGACCTCAGACAGTTCGTGCGCGACACGAACGTCGAGTTGAGGGAGTCGAAGCCTCTGGATGAGGAAGCGGAGGAGCCCGATGCGGAGCCCGGTCTGTGGGAAGAGCTGAAGAGGAGGCTGCGCACCGAGGACGTCGAAACTGTGGAAGCTGTGGTCAGTCCGGACTCGATCATGGTGCGCAGGACGGCGCGCAACCTGGATCTGCGGGCCCGCTACGGCGTCAACCTGTTGGCCATCTCGCGCGCCAACGAGAACCTGCGCACCCCGGTAGGAACCACGCCCCTTAAGCCCGGCGACGTCCTGCTGCTGCAGGGGCGTCCCAGGCGCCTTTGGGATGCCATCGAGAGGCTGGGCTGCCTGCCCCTGGCGGAGCGAGAGGTCGGCCTGGAGCCTCGCAACATTGTGCTGGGAATGGGCATCTTCCTGGCCGCTCTCTTGACCGCCAGCCTGAACGTGCTCTCCGTGCCCGTGGCGATGACCGCGGCCGCCGCCGCGATGGTCATCGCCCGCATCGTGCCGGTTCGCGAGGTCTACCGGCACATCCAGTGGCCCATCATCGTGCTGTTGGGCGCCATGCTCTCTATGGGCGTGGCCATGGAGCAGACGGGCAGCGACCAACTGATCGCCGACCAGATCCTGAGGCTGGCCGAGTACGCGCCCCCCGCTGTTCTCCTGGTCCTGATCATGCTGGCGACGATGCTCCTTTCGGACATCGTGAACAACACTGCAGCCGTCGTGCTGATGGCCTCTATCGGGATCAGTGTGGCCGAGGGACTGGGCGTGTCGATGGATCCGTTCCTGGTAGGCGTCGCCGTCGGTGGGGCGTGCGCCTTCCTCACCCCTATCGGCCACGAATCGAACGTGTTGGTATTCGAGGTGGGCGGTTTCGAGTTCACTGACTACTGGCGCCTGGGACTGCCGCTGGAGTTGCTCATCACAGCCGTCACGGTCCCGCTGCTGCTCGCGATCTGGCCCCTGTAGCTCTGAACGGGCTCCTCGGCCTGTCTCGGACCCAGATTCTGTACCACTCAACGGGCATCTGTTCCACCGGTGCCCGACGTCACGTAGCCGGGTTGCCCTCCGGCTGCGCTCGCTGACCATTCAAGGAGGCCCGGATGACCGAGCAGAAGACGAATTTGAACACCGCCAGCGCCCGGGAGTTGACGCTGTTGCCGGGCATCGGACAGGCTCTGGCCGAACGGATCGTCGAGTATCGGACGACCGTCGGTCCATTCGATGAGGCCGGGCAGATTACCGCGGTGCCCGGCGTCGGTGAGGCAACCTATCGTTCCATCGCGGATCGACTCACCGTGGGCCCCCCCGAGGAGGGCTCTGCCCCGGCCGACGAAGGGTCGGGCGAAGCGCCTGGGGAGGACGAGGGACCGCCAGAGGCCGCGGCGGTAAGGGCGCAGGCTGAACCACCGGCTGAGTCTGCCTCGGAAGGAGAGCCGGACTTGCCGGAGCCGGGGCCTGAAGAGCCGGCCGCGGAGAGCCGGGGGACGACGCCCGAAGCGACGCCCGAACACCCGGAGGAGGGCGAGAAGCCGACCGCGGAACCAGAGGGTGTGACCACGGAGGGGTTGGCTGAGGAACCTCCCCGGGAGCCGGCCGAGATCCCGACGCCCTTCGAGGACTATCAGCCCGCACCACCGCCCTCGGTCTGGAGCCAGCTCTCCTGGCTCTGGACGGCGCTGCTGGGCGGGGTTCTGGGGATGGTATTCGCCCTGGTGGTCTTTGCTGGGATCAACGGTTCGCTCGACATAGCCAGCAGCCGCGCTGTCCTGAACGTCGAGGGCCGTGTCGACGGCCTGGCGGCCGACGTCGACTCGCTCCAGGGCGAGGTCAACGGCCTCCAGCGGCGCGTCGCTGCCCTCGAGGGACTGGCGGCCAGGATGGACGCCATCGAATCGGCCGTGGCCGATCTGCGGGAGGAGACGGCTGACCTGACGGAGCGAACCGATGGGCTGGAACGGGACGTCGCCGCTGTCTCCGAGGAACTGCAGGTCGTCGCCGGCCACGTCGACACGCTGCAGGAGCAGGCGGAGCGCACGGAGAGTTTCTTCCACCGGCTCCAGGCGCTGCTCAACGAGCTCTTCGGCGAAGCCGGAGGACAACCGACGCCGACTCCTGACAACAAGTGAGGAATATGACCATGAATGCGACAGCCAACACCGCCGGCAGCCCCTCTCCCCGGCAGCCCGGGCGTTTTCTGCGAACCCTAGTTCGATTCATCTTTGTGGTCGTGATTGGCGCGCTGATCGGGGTGGGCCTATACTTCGGCGTGCCCCGTCTCTACCGGAGCCTGGTGCTGCCGGTGCGAGAGAACACCACCCGTATCGCTGTTCTCGAGGGCCGGGTGGGGCAGCAGCAGGAGAGAATATCCGAGAACCAGCGGGCGCTTCAGGACCGTATCACGGAGCTGGAGACGGGTCTGGCTCAGCTCCAGGGGAGCGTCGCCGCCCACACCCAGGATCAGCAGGACCTCCGCGAGGAGATCCAGGGGTTGAACCAGCGCCTGGACGATCTGCGGGCAGAGCTGGAGAGCCAGGACCAGGAGATTGCTGCGCTCGATTCGACTGTTCAAGCCCTCTCGTCCGATCTCGGCCAGATGATAGGCGCCGTCGACGAGCGGCTCGCACAGCATGTTGAGGAGGCCGAGGGCCGTGTGGAGAGCCTGGAGATGGAGGTGATCGCGCTTCACGGTCGCAATACCCTCCTCCAGACGGCCCAGAGCCTGTCAAAGGTACGGCTTCTGCTCCTTGAAGACAACCACGGGTCCGCGCGCGACACCCTTGACCTGGCCATCGCCCGCCTTGATCAGGCGCAGGCGGTGCTGCCAGCGCAGGCCGACGATCTGGAGCTGCTGCGGGAGCGGATGCTCGCCCTGGACGTCCTCATCGCGGACCGTTCTTTTCGCCTCCGTCCCAGCCTGGAATCGCTTTGGAACGACGTGATGGATCTGGCGGGGCCTCTCGAAGCTCCTCCTGAGATCCCGACCAATCAGACGGATCCGACCACCCCTACTCCTACCCCGGAGCCCTAGCGCCAGGCCGGATATGCCAGTGAGGGGGATGTCAGTCAGATTGACAGCGACGGAGGAGCACGGCTTATGAGCGAGATACGCTTCAGCCGGGGTCTGGGCTTGCGCCAGGTGATAGCCCGCGGTGCCGGGGTGATGGTGGTGGTGACCACCCTGGTCCTGATGGGGGATGTCATCGCCGCGACGGGTCCCCTGGCGCCTTTGGCCTTCCTGCCTGCTCTTCTGCTGCTGGCCCTCAACCTGCTGGGCTACGTGGAGCTGGCCTTGCGCGGGCCCCGGCGCGGTGGGGCCTACGTGCTGGTTGAGGAGGCCGAGGGTGGGGCCTTGGGGTTTCTCACCGGCTGGGCCCTCACTCTATCGGGCCTGGGCCTCTGCGGCCTTCTGGCTTACGGGTTTGGCGCACAGCTCAGCACTCTCCTGCGCGATCATCTCACCCTCGTGGTTCCCGCCTGGCCGTGGGCCATCAGTCTGGTTCTCTTCGTGGCCGTCAACAACAGCCTCGGCACGCGAGACGGTCAGCGTGGGCTGCTTACCGCCCTCGTGCTGTTCGTCGTTGTTCTCTCCTTCCTCCTCTTGCTGGCCCTGCCTCAGGTCGATCTGGGGCGCTATCGCGGTGGGCCGCAGAACTGGGGAGAGGCGCTTTCCCTTCTTATGGTTGCGTTCATCGGGTTGGAGCTCACAGCGGGCCTTCAGAGTGAGATGCGCCAGCGAGAGCGGAGCGTCCCCCGGGCCCTGTTGCTGACTCCAGTCCTGGTCACCGTACTGGGGGCTCTGACCGCCGCGGTGCTGACGGGCGCCCTGGATCCAGAACAGCTTGTGGATGCGCAAAATCCGCTGGCGTTGCTCGGCGCGGGCGTGGCCGGAGGCGCAGGGCGTCCCCTCGTCCTTGGCGTGGGCGCGGTGGCCCTGGCCCTGGCCCTCAACAGCACCTTCGTCCTCGTGGTGCGTCATATGTACGTGATGGCTAAGGACGGCTACTGGCCCACACCCCTCCGTCGGGTCCATCCGCGGTTCGGGACCCCCGTTGGGGTCATCGCTCTGGCCGCTTCAGTCCTCGTACCCCTGGTATTTCTTCCCGCGCAGTTTGTGAGTAGGCTGGCCGGCCTGCTCTACCTGGTCGTGTTGACAGCCGTGAACCTGGCCCTCGCTCGCCGCAGACCGTCCGAGACGGCGTCCTTCAAGTTGCCCTTCCATCCCTGGGTGCCAGGGCTTACCCTATTGATCAACGTCCTGGTCAGCCCGCTCTGGGGGACGACCTACCTCGTCTGGGCGCTGGGTTGCCTCGGGCTGGGAATCGTGATCTACCTCACCTACGCCCATCGCCATCACGTCGAGGCCCAGGAGGGAGTGACCGTCTTCAAACCTCCCCCTGAGGAGAGCGCTGCGCCCCGCCATCGCATCCTGGTGCCCATCGCCAACCCCGCCACCGCGGGCACGCTCCTGCGCCTCGCCGGCGTGCTGGCGCGGCAGCAAGACGGCGAGGTGCTGGCGCTCCAGGTGGTGACGGTGCCCGAGCAGGTGCCCCTGGAGGAAGGGCGCCACCGCGCCGCCGTGGGCCGGGTCTTGCTCGAACGTGCCATGGCGCAGGCAAAGGAGGAGGAGTTCGCCGTCAAGACCATGACCCGGGTCGCCCACGGCGTCGCCGAGGGGATCCTCGACACGGCCCGTGAGGAGGGGGTCGACATGATCCTGATGGGTTGGCGCGGCTACACCCGCTCGGCCGGCGCCTCCATGGGGCCCATCATCGACGCCGTTATCCGCGATGCACCGTGTCAGATCATGGTGGCCAAGGGCCAGGAATGGCAGGAGGCTGGACGGATCCTGGTGCCCACGGCGGGGGGTCCCCATGCCCCCATTGCCGCTCAACTGGCGATGATGCTGTCGGAGGTGTACGGCTCGGAGGTGACCGCCCTCTACGTCCAGCTGGGACGGGCGACGCCTGAGCAGATGGAGCAGAACAAAAGGCTCATCGCGCGGACCCTGAAGGGGGTGCCCTTCAGCCGCCCGCCGGAGCAGAAGGTTGTCGTCGCCGAGAGCGTCGTTGAGGGCATCGCTCGCGAGGCCGAGGCCTACGACTTCGTCCTGTTGGGCGCCTCCGAACAGGGGCTCTTTGACCAGTTTGTGTTCGGTAGCATCCCCCAGCAGATAGCCGCCCGCGTCGACAAGACGGCCGTGATCGTCCGCAGCTATGGGGGGCCGACCGAGTTCTGGGCCCGCAAACTGACGCGCCTGTTGCTCCACGTCCTTCCGCGGCTGAATGTCGAGGAGCAGCTCGACCTGCGCGAGGCCATGAGGGATAGCGCCCGGCCCGGGGCCAACTTCTTCGTCCTTATCGTCCTCTCCTCGATTATCGCCGCCCTGGGCCTGCTGCTCAACAGCGCCGCAGTGGTCATCGGAGCGATGCTCGTCGCCCCCCTCATGTCCCCCATCCTGGGCTTTTCTCTGGGGATGGTCTTGGGCGATATCAGATTGGTGCGGCTCTCCATCGAAGCCATGTTCAAAGGGGTTGCCCTGGCCCTTATTATCGCCGTCGTCATCGGACTTGCCTCGCCGATCCGGGAGCTCACCCAGGAGATCATGCTCCGCACGCAGCCCACCCTGCTCGATCTAGCCGTCGCTTTGGCCTCGGGAATGGCCGGCGCCTACGCCCTCTCCCGGGAGGAGGTGAGCGCTGCGTTGCCCGGGGTGGCCATCGCCGCCGCGCTCCTGCCCCCGCTGAGCGCCGCCGGACTGGGGTTGTCCTTCGGGGAGCCCCAGGTGGCCGGTGGCGCGTTCCTGCTCTTCCTCGCCAACATTGCTGCCATCAGCCTGGCCGGCGCCATCGTCTTCATCCTCCTCGGCGTGCGCGCTCAGACCTGGCAGCCCGAGGCGCGGCGACGCGTCAGGCGCGGCTTGATCGGGTTCGTGCTCCTCGTGGTGGTGATTGCCATTCCTCTGGGGATCATCATGGCCGGCATCGTGCAGCAGGCAAACGTCCGCAGCGAGATCCGACAGGTGCTCACGGAGCACGTACACGGGCCCGGGGCAGAGCTCACCGATTTCGAGCACCGCCTGGAGCGGGAACGGCTGGTCGTCGTGGCCACCGTGCGAGCCGTGGATCCCCTGGAGCCGGCGGCCATCGATGCCATCGCCTCCGCGTTGGGCCGGCGCTTCGATCGTCCCGTGACCCTGGAGGTCATCAGCTTACCCGTGGTTCGCTCCGAAGGCTGATGGCTACGCAGGCCTCTGGGAGACGTGATACCACCTCCGCGCGGCAACCTTCACCCCCGCTCGCGCTCTGACCTGTCTCCCCCGCTGACTGGCGGAACCTTTCGCGTCCTGGGACCGTCTAATGGGTGATGGCCCATCCAGGGCCGCATGGTTTCCGCCCACAGCTCATGGAGGTAGACGTGAAAAAGATGGTTCTCACTGGTTTGATTGCAGCGATGCTCGCGACGATGCTCGGGATGATGGGTTGCAGTGCCGTTCCCAATGGCCACAGAGCCGGGGCGCCCTCCGTGGCGCTGGCTTCCGAGAAGCCGCGAGTGGCCGCGCACGAACTCCCTGGCGCCGACCTAGACGCGCTGGCCGAGGGAAACAGCGCCTTTGCCTTCGACCTGTATCAGCTCCTCGCCGCCGAACGAAGCGGCGAGAATCTCTTCTACGCCCCCTACAGCATCTCGCTCGCCCTGGCTATGACCTACGCCGGAGCCCGGGGTGAGACCGAGGAGCAGATGGCCGAGGCGCTGCGCTTCGAGCTGAGCCAGGCGGATCTCGCCGCGGCCTTCAACGCCCTCGATCAGGAGCTCGCCCGGCGGGGTGAGGGCGCCGAGGGGAGGGACGAGGGGGGCTTTCGGCTGAACATCGCCAACGCCATTTGGGGACAGGAGGATGTCGGGTTCCTCACCGCCTATTTGGACGTATTGGCCGAGAACTACGGCGCCGGTCTCCGCGTCCTCGATTTCGTTGGGTCGCCCGAGGGGGCGCGGGTCACCATCAACGATTGGGTCAGCGAGCAGACCGAGGGCCGGATCGAGGATCTGATCCCGCAGGGCGCTATCGATCCGTTGACCCGGCTTGTTCTTACAAACGCCATCTACTTCAACGCCGCCTGGGCCGAGCCCTTCCCCGTGCGGGCCACCGAAGATGGGCCCTTCACCCGTCTCGACAGGAGCCAGGTCTCCGTCCCCATGATGGTCCAGAGCACACCCTTCGGCTACGCGGAAGGGGAGGACTTCCAGGCCGTCCAACTCTACTACGATGGGCACGACATGTCGATGGTGATCCTCCTTCCCGGCGAGGGCCAGTTCCAGGCCTTTGAGGAGGCCCTGGACGCCCGTCGCGTGCAGGCCATCATCGAGGGGCTGGAGCGACGGGAGGTGGCCCTGACCATGCCGAAGTTCGAGCTCGACGCCAGCTTTGGCCTCAAGCACGCCCTCTCGGCGCTGGGGATGGACCAGGCCTTCTCGGACGCCGCCGACTTCTCGGGCATGACCGGCAGCAGGGACCTGTTCATCTCCGAGGTGGTGCACGATGCCTTCGTCGCCGTGGACGAGGAGGGTACCGAGGCCGCGGCAGCCACCGCGGTGATCATGCCGACGTCGGCCAAGCCGCAGGAGCCCGTCCAGGTCACGGTGGATCGTCCCTTCGTCTTCCTGATCCGCGACGTCAGGACCGGTACCGTCCTCTTTGTGGGACGTGTCCTGGACCCCAGTGCCTGAGCGCAATGCTAACCCGGGGCCTTCCACCCCGGGTTAGTGCGCCGGGTCGATCCGCTACCGACTCCCCGGCCCCACGGTGCCTGGCACTTCCGCACTCACTCCCGGCCCGCCGATATCGCCAACCCACCGCTCCACCCCCGCCCCACAACCCCCTCCCAAGTGCCAGGCACCTGGCCCGCCCATCGCCCCACAACCCCTACGGCACCTGGCACTTCCGTAACCCCAACCGCTGC
>SKLM01000454.1 GCA_007123205.1 Thermoflexales bacterium | reverse complement strand
TTGGTAGATTGGTAGGTTGGTAGGTTGGTAGGTTGGTAGATTGGTAAATTGGTAGGTTGGTAGATTGGTACACTGGTAGACGGGCGCTCACCACCCGGCAGTTCCTGAAGCGACTGGCTCATGATATGCTCTGACTGGCTATTTGGCAAAGGAGCATATTGTGAGACTGCTGTCGATACCATGCCGGGAGATGCCGTTCAAAGCAACGATTCCCCGAGTCCGGTCGTCAGTGTCGCGAAGTTGCATGTGCCGGAAAGTGTCCGGTAAGGAAGACGGCTGAGTCGGCAAGCCGACGCCACCTAGCTGCCCATCAGACGATCCAAGGTGGCTTTCGACCGGGCTTCGACCTGGTCGTGGATGCTCTGTCCGTGGGTATCCATAGTGACCACCAGGGGGAAGTCCTCGACGCGGATCACCCAGAAGGCCTCGGGTATGCCGAAGGCCTCCTTCTTGTGGACGGTGAGGACCTCCTTCACGGCCTCAGCGATGAGTGAGGCCGCCCCGCCGACGGCGTGGAGGTAGGCGGCACCATGGTCGCGGCAAGCGCGAAGCGTGTCGGGACCCATTCCCCCCTTGCCGATGACGCCGCGGAGCCCGAAGTGCTGGATCACGTCGGGCTCGTAGACTTCCTCGCGGATGGAGGTGGTGGGACCTGCGGCCACGAACTCCCACTTTCCGGTGTCGCCCTGACGCACCACGGGGCCGCAGTGGTAGATCACGCCTTCGTGCAGCAAGCGCTTGAGTTCCTGGTATAGCTCTCGCTCGCACTCGGGAATGGCTGGAGGATGTTGCGCTGCTGATGCGGAGGTACGGATGAAGTTCTCCACCATGTACTTGTGCGCTGCGTCGCGCCCGGTGACGATGATGCCAGAGAGGTGAACGGTATCGCCAACGTGGAGGGAGCGAACGGCCTCCTCCGAGATCGGGACAGCCAGCTCAATCACGCTCATCCGAAGCTCACCTCCTCCCCACAGACGGTCATGCTGGCCCGCCGGCACGCCCAGCACATGTAGGAGATGGTAACGAAGTAACAGGCCGGCAGGCGGTGATAGGCACCGATCTTGACGCCGAAGACCGTGGTTTTCCCCCCAAATCCCATCGGGCCGATGCCCAGCTGGTTGCAGTCGTGGAGCAGCCGATCCTCCAATTCCGCCAGTTCGGGCTGCGGGCTGGCGTCGTCGAGGGGACGGAACAACTGCTCCTTAGCATGGAGATAGCCGCCGCCCCGGTCGGCGCCGATGGCGACGCCCAAGAAGCCGGGGGCGCACCCCTTGCCCTGGGCTTGGTAGACGGCGTCAAGCACGACGCGGCGAACGCCGTCCAAGTCCCGCCCCGCCTGGAGGGTTGCGTGGGGCAGCTTGACCTGGGTGCTGACGTTCTCACTGCCACCACCCTTGAGAAGCAGATCCACCCTCAGGTGGTCGTCGTCCCACTCCTCGAAGTGAAAGCGCGGAAAGTCAACGCCCAGATTGGTACCGCTGTTGTGACCGGTGACGGGGTCGACGGCGTTAGGACGCAGATAAGCGCGCTCGGTGGCCTGGACGACGGCCTGCTCGAGCTGTTCCTGCAGCTCCCGGGGGCCGACGCGGTCAGGGTTGGTGGCTTCTGGTAGGTGAACGTAGAAGATAGGGACGCCCGTGTCCTGACAGATGGGCGTGCTATTCTCGCGGGCGATGGCCACGTTCTCCAGGATGGTGTTCAGGGCGTCCTGCGCAGCCGATCCCGGCCGCTCGTGATCACGAGCGGTTCGCAGCGCCCTCTCTACGTCGGCCGGCAGGTCAGTCGCCGCCCGTCGGATCAGCTCGACAAACAGCTTGGTCCGATCCGGCACGAGTCCTATCATACCCTCGCTCCTCCGCTGTAGCGCTCAGCGGTCCGCGGCTCGACGTCAGCCCCCTCACGGGCTGACGTCGAGCTACCAGCTCCAAAACATGGCTCAGCTTCGCACGCGGCTTAGGGCTCGCTGCGCGAGCTAGGCACGCGGCTCAGGGCTCGCTGCGCGAGCTAGGCACGCGGCTTAGCTTCGCACGCGGCTTAGCTCCGCACGCGGCTTAGCTCCGCACGCGGCTTAGCTCCGCACGCTGGGAATCGCCAGGTCAGGCGCTCCGATGGCCGAAAGCTTCAGTTCGGGATTTGTGGCCTGGATCAACTCGTGGATGATCTGGGCGTACTTGACTTTCTCCCGAGCCTGCCATGCAAGCATATCCGGACTGGTCCAGGGCTTGTACCACGCACCGGGCCCGGCCGCCAACGCGGGTCCGGGCTCGATCTTGAAGTAGCAAGGCGCGCAGACGCGGGCCATCTCCGCGCCCTCATAGAAGCGATTGAAGCCCCCAAAGGAGTCGGAGAGCATGATGTGCAGGTCCAGGGGGATGTCGATGGCCTGGCGGATGGAGGCCAGGGACGGCAGCGTGAGATCACCCAGGGGATTGAAGGTCGAGGCGCCCAAGGTCTCCAGCACCCTTCCGCCGGCTGCGCTGGCGTGTCCGGCAAAGATACTGACCTTGAAGACCACATCCTCGGGGATATCCCCGGTCTTCTTGAGTTCGTTGACCAGCCAGAGGAGCCCTTCGTCGATGCACAGGAAACCACGGAACCCCAGGTCGATGCAACGGAGGTATTCGGCGATGACGTAGGTGAGCTGATCCGACCCGCGGTAGCGGAGACCCGATAGGCCTCCCTCGGGCGTGACCAGCTGTCGGCCGATGTCCCAACCGGAGCGCGGCCCCGGCGTGATGATCACCTCCAAGTCGGCGTCGGCCGCCATCTGGGCGAAGTCCTTCAGCTCCGCGTCATCGAGAAGCGTGGAGCCCATGACGGTGGATATCAGACGATGGATGGGGATGTCACGCTTCTCCATCTCGTCGATGAGTTCCTCCAGCACCTGCGGCCGCTCGACACCGGAGATCTCCATGCGGTAGTGGGCTCCATCGGGAAATCGCTTTTGGCTATCAGGCAGATCATAGGCATCCTGTCCAGGAATGCCGACCTTCTCAAGCATCGCTCGAACGTCGTGTAGGTCACGCATCGTTCCTCCTTATAGGATTAGGCCTGGTCTTAGGTTAGCAGAACGGTCTACCGATAGACTGTTAAGCCGGTGCGGGTACGTGCTGCAGCCGTCCGCTCCACCGGCGGGCCAGTTTGCCAGCCCGTCACTGCGGGCCGACTCGCCAAGCGTGCGAAGCTAAGCCGCGGCCGTCGACCACGAACTGAGGATGGCCTCTGTGAGAGGTCATCCTCCACGGGCGTGTCGATGGCCGCGTCAGTGGGCCTGAGACTGTGACGGCCATGCGGCCGAGCTGATCCCAGGCGGGAAGGAAGGCATCGTACGAGAAGGTCCTCGTCTGGGCATCATAGGCATCTATCAGGCTGACGCCCTGTTCGTCGTAGGCGACGGCGATGAATGTATGCTGCCAGCGAACGATGGTCGTCGTCTCACCGTCCCAAGAGACCCACGTGTCCACACCAGGCATCTGCATCTCGTACGTGGCCCACACGATAACCGGCCGCCCCGCGGCCAGCTCTCGCTTCAGAGCGTTCAGTTCGAAAGGACGGTGGGCCTCGGCGGCAAGGCCGAAGCTGCGGAGAGTCGCGGCGATGGGCTCGGCGTAGACACCGTAGCCAATGGGAGGCAGGCTTCCCGGCGGCATGTCGACGTCGCCGAGGAAGCCGCGGTGGGGATTATCCGATCTGGGGAGTCGCCGTAAGAACGCGGCCTCGGTGAACTCCGCTCCCCAGTAGGCCCCCAGGTCGGCCGCCGACCGAGATTCGCAGCTCAGGTTGCGTTCCTGCGGGTATCCGACGACACCTTCCACCCTCGCTGCCGCTGGCAGGGGCGGGGAATCGTCCGCCCAGGCAGAGGGCGGAAGCAGGGCAAGGGTGACGACGGTGAGGGAGAGTATCGAGAGAGAGATGGTGCGGCTCACAGCGCCTCCAGCGCTGCTACCAGCTGGGTCGCTTCCTGTACAGATTGCGGCGCAGCGTCGTAGATCCCCACGCCTCGCATGTCGGCATCGGTCAACTCCGGGTTCCGCGAGAGATACCCGAGGATCGGCACCGGGCTCTTGTCGACCAGGAACTCCTGGTCACGCTGACCGCGGACATTGTTCCCGACGGCGTAGACGTGGGTGATACCGATGTCCTGGGCTAGCTTCTTCACGCGTTCGGCCGTGCTGAGACTGCGGCGCCCCGGCTCGAGCACGACCAGGAAGGCATCGACCGCTTGAGCCGTGGCCCGCCCCAGATGCTCCACCCCAGCCTCCATGTCGAGGATCAGCATCTCGTCACGATAGAGGAGGAGGTGAGTCACCAGCGCCTTGAGCAAGGCACTCTCCGGACAGATGCAGCCCGTGCCGCCGGTCTCAATGGTGCCGAGACGGAGGAAACGAATCCCCCGATGGGAGACGCTGAACCGCTCCGGGATGTCGTCCACGCGAGGGTTCATGGTGAAGAACCCCCCGGAGGTGCCCGGTTTGGCGCCGGTGCGCTCGTAGATCAGGTCCTCCATCTGCGCCACGGGCGTAACCCGGGCAGCCAGCTCCTCGGGAAGGCCAAGGGCCTGGGCCAGGCCTCCCACGGGGTCGGCGTCGATGGCAGTGACGTCCCGGCCACGCTCGGCATAGATGTGGGCCAGGAGGGCGGAGAGGGTGGTCTTACCCACCCCTCCCTTGCCGCTGACGGCGATCTTGGATAGCGAAGTCACAGAGTCACCTCCATAAAAGAGCTCACTGCGGAGACCGCGCATCAGCGGGCGCGCAGCCCCCTGCTTCGAGTTCGCCTAGAGACAGGAGGCCAGCTCGCTCGATGATCTCTGAGACAGCTTCCTCCTGGCGATAGGCCATGACATGTACGCCGTGGACGCCCTCGATCTCTCGAACCTGCTCGATGATCTCCACACAGATGCGAATGCCTTCCTCACGCTTCTGGGACCGCGGTACCCGAGCCATGCGATCGACGATGTCGTCAGGAATCCATACGCCAGGGATCTTGGTGCGCATGTATTCGGCAGCCCTCTCTGAACGGAGCGGGCCAACACCGATGAGTATGAAGACGCGCTCGTGGAGGCCCAAGTCGCGCACTCGCCCCATGTACGCCTTGAAGCGTTCGACGTTGAAACAGAACTGAGTCTGGATGAAATCGGCCCCGGCTTCAACCTTCTTGGCTAATCGCTCCGGACGCCAATCATAGGGCGGAGTACACGGGCCAGCGACGGCCCCCAAGAACAGGCGCGGCGGAGTCGCGATGGGACGCCCGCTGAGGAAGACGCCCCGATCGCGCATCGTGCAAGCGGTCCGCAGCAGATGGATGGAGTCCATGTCGAAGACTCTCTTGGCTCCCGGTTGGTCGCCGACGGAGACGTCATCGCCCGTGATGCAGAGTACGTTCCGCACCCCCATCGCGGCAGCTCCCAACAGGTCTCCCTGGATCGCAATGCGGTTCCGGTCACGGCAGTTGACCTGAAGCACCGTCTCATAGCCAGCGCGCGTCAGGAGGGCACAGCAGCTGATGCTGCTCATATGGCAGTTGGCCCCGGCGCCATCGGTGGCGTTGATGGCGTGGCAACACTTGGACAGGACGAGAGCGTTGCGGTAAACATCCTGCGGATCGGCGCTGTCGGGCGCATTCAACTCAGCGGTGACCGCGAAGCGACCGGACCGCAACGTCTGTTCCAAGCGGCTCTCCGACCGGATCGGCCTCGGCGACGGTGATGGGCTATGGTTCATCGGTCGGTCCCTTCAGCCCGCGCAGCCGACTCCCATCCGGCAGGCACATCCGTGTCCCGGCCCTCGACCATGTTTGCCCAGGCGGACATCGACTGGAGCGCGTGGTTGACCGGCGGCTGGAGAATGCGCATATCGTCGCCGTAGAATCGCATATCGTGGCTGCGCTCCCAGGCCTGCACCCAGACACAAAGCGTCTCCGCGATCACCTCGCAGTGGTTGTCATGGCGAACGCCCCCACAGGGGCCATTGCGCAGCTTCTTGGGACAGTTCATGGGACACGTCATGCCCGTGCTGTGCAGGATGCACTGACCGCACATCTGGCAGTTGAATATCCATCCTTTGAGGATCACCTCACCCCAGATCATCAGACGTTCGGTGATCCTCGGGCTAATACGTTTCATGAGCGGGTAGACGCGGACCACACCCCGTTTCGTCAACCGGTAGAGATATTCCAACGGCCTGGGATGATCCTTGATCCACTCACTGCACAGCAGTCGCCGCGCCTCTGCCATATAGGCCGGGTCGGGCATCCCTCACATCTCCTCTGGTCCGGACTCCGCCTGTCTCGAGGCCGTCAATCAGACCTCTCGCACGTCCAGGATGTCCATCTCCTCCTGACTGTTGATGATGTCCACCAACTGATCTCGGGAGAGGTTCGTGACCTTGACAACAGAGACCCATGAATCCGGCTCTCTCTTGGGAAAATAGCCAGCGCATACGGACAAGTAGCCCCCTCGTTCGGCGATGGCGTTAGTGAGGCGGGCCACCTCGCCTGTGCGGTCCGGCTGACGCACAGCCAGGCGAATACCGGAACGCCGGGCCCCGAGCAGATTCAACATCGCATTGAACAGGTCGTTGTCCGTGATGATGCCTACGAGCCCGCCGTCGCCCATTACCGGCAAGCAGCCGATACGCTCGTCGGCCATGACGCGAGCTGCCTCCTCCGCCGGCACATCCTGGTTGATGGTGATCACGTCCTGGACCATCACATGTCGCGTTCGGATCTTGGCCAGGATGTAGCTCACCTCAAACTGGCTGAGATCGCTCTCCTCGGTCCGCAGCGCGCTGAGCAGCGAGCGCTGCGTGACCAAGCCGACGAGCTCCCCCGTCTCGTCCACGATGGGCAGATGGCGGATGCGGTGGCCGTTCATCAGCTTCTGGATCTGCGTGACCACCATATCCGGCTGTCCGCATATCGGGTCCCGCGTCATCAGGTCTTTGACTAGCACGTTCCCCCTCCTATGAAGAGCCTTCGACCGAGTCGAGCAGTCCGTACTTGCCCAGCACCGGACGAGCATCTATGATCTGCTTATTCAGCTCTGCCTTCTTCTCCCCCATACCGAACGCCAGGGACATCAACTGGGTTATGTAGAGAACCGGCAGGTCGAAGCCCAAGTCCATCTGCATCTGACGGCTCTCAACGTTCACCTGACACAAAGGACAGGCGGTGATCATGAGATCGGCTCCGCAAGCCCGGGCGTTCTTGAGGATCTTGACAGAGAGTTCGAGCGCCACGTCGGTCTGGGTGATCCCCAAGCTTCCTCCGCAGCAGTCGGTCTTGTACGACCAGTCCACGGGCTCACCCCCCAAGGCACGGACGATATGATCCATGCGCATAGGGTATTCCACGTTCTCTGCGCCCGTCAGTTTGGCTGGACGGGTCGTCGCGCATCCGTAGTAGGAGGCGATCTTCATCCCCTCCAGAGGCTTCTTCACCTGGCTGCGAATCCGCTCCAGGCCGACCCGGTCGAGCAGGGTATCCACGGAGTGCAGCGTCTTGACGGTGCCCTGATATTCGTATCCTATCCGCTCAGCTACTTTCTCGGCCAGTTCGGGATCGCGCTCCACATCGCGAGCCGCGGCGATGAAACGCTGGTAGCAGCCCAGGCAGGGTGCCACCATCTGGTCCAATCCCATCCGCTCGACAATGGAGAGGTTCTGAATAGCGTAGTAGGCGGCCAGGATGGGATCGGTTGTGTGGGCAGGGGTGGAACCGCAGCAGATCCAGCCTGGTGGCTCGACCAACTTCAGATCTAGAGCCTGGCAGACAGCCTTGAAGGTATGGTCAAACTCGGTAGCCGTGGACTCCAGAGAACAGCCCGGAAAATAGGCGATGGTCCTCTCGTCGGCTTCTACCGGTTTGACCTTCTTGGGAGGACGGGCAAAGTCGGGCAGGAGACCGATCTTGCGCTTGAGGATCATCTGCATACCGAGATCCATGTCCTTGAGAGGCTGGAGTGTGAGCATGTTCATGGCGGCCATAAGCCCAGCCTCATAAAGGCGACCGCTGGTGCTGATGATGCGCAGGAAAACCTTGGTGAACAACTCGACCTCCGGCAGCGCGGGTTTGATCCCGCGCTTGCGCGCCTCGATGCGCATAACATCCATCACGCCGGCCACGTCGATCCCCTGCGGACAGCGGGTGGTGCACGTCACACAAGCGGCACAAACCCAAGGCGTGTTCGCATCCAGGACCTTCTCATCATTGAACTGGATGGACCGCATAACCTGGTGAGGAAGCAAGTCCATGTGCTCCGCCACAGGGCACCCACTGGAGCATTTGACACACTGATAGCATAGATAGGGGTTTGACCAGGTGTGATGCCGCACCTCGTCTGCCAGCGTACTCGTCTCGACACGTTCTCTCATCGCCATCATCATCCCCCAGTCTACTCGACCTGTGGGCGCGGTAGGAGCCCTGCACCCTCGACGATGGGGCGCACAGCTTCCTCCCACTCGATGGCCATGATGTGCACCCCGGCCACCCCCTCTATCTCGCGCAGCTCTTTGATCTGCTCACTGCACGCCTTGATACCCTGATTTCTGAGCGCCTCTCGACGGGCGTCCTTGTCCTCTTTGGGAATGTCGGTGATGGCTGCCCGCAGCCCCTCGATCCACTCATCTTGCACGATCATCCCGGGAACATAGTTTTTCATATAGTTGGCTGCGCCGATGGATTTGATGGGGCCCACACCGGCCAGAATGTAGACCTTCTCGTGAAGGCCCATGTTCACGACTTGCTCCATGAACTTGCGGAAGCGACCCATATCGTAGATCAGCTGAGTTTGGACGAAGTCGACGCCCGCTTCCACCTTCTTGGCCAGGCGATGGGCGCGAAACTCGAAGGGGTCGGCAAAAGGATTGATCGCCGCGCCAATGAAGAAGCGAGGCACCTTACCCTTGATCTCATCGCCACATTCGAAGATACCCTCATCTCGCATGTTCTTGACCATGCGGATCATCTGGATCGAGTCGAGGTCGTGGACGTTCTTTGCCGTCGGATGGTTACCGAAGCTCTGATGATCGCCCGTCAAACACAACAAGTTGCGTGCTCCCAGGGCATAGGCGCCCAGCAGATCGGACTGAATCGCCAACCGGTTTCTGTCCCGACACGTCATCTGCACTGTCGGCTCCAATCCCTCCTTGATCACCAGCACCGCTGAGCCGATGCTGGACAGACGGACGACGGCGGTCTGGTTATCCGTGATGTTGAATGCTTCGGCGGTCCCTTTGAGCAGGCGGGCTTTGTGGATCACCTCCTCCGCATCCGCACTCTGAGGTGGTCCGAGTTCTCCCGTAATCGCGAAGTGCCCTGCCCTCAGGACCTTCTCCAAGTTGCTGCCCGACTTGTGACCATTGGTTCGTTCCTCTGCCATTGTCCTACCTCACTCACTCTCCAACTGCAGATCCTCGCGGACAATCTTGCGCAGACCGCCATCACGGCTCTGTGACCAGTTCTTGGGGGCCTGAATGTCCAGCAAACGCCTGACCTGATCAAACTCGATGGCCCGATCCCAGATCAACTGCCAAGCGCACGGGGTGTCCGAATCGACCTCACAGATGCCCTCCTGCGAACCCCCACAGGGCCCGTTGAGCAGTTGCTTGGAGCAACGGGCGATGGGACAGATGCCAAAGGTCGTCCCCAGCAAGCAGTCACCGCAGGCCTGGCAGCGCTCTTCCCACACACCTTGCTCCACCGGGAGGCTCAAGGACGTGGTGTTTATGCCTGGTAGTGTGATGACACCGGGAAAACGTTCGTTCATCGCCTGTACGCCGATACCGCAGGCCAGGCTAAGAACGACGTCAAATCCGTCGAGTCGCTCCCGCAGTGGGTCGATGTACTCCCACTCACACTGACGCTGCACCGTGGCCTCTTCCACATCCATGGCGTGGTCGTCCAGCTTGCTCTTCATGCGCAGCTCTGAAGCCAGGATGCCCACCTCCTTCTCGCCCCCGGCGAAGCAGACCGTCACACACGTGCCGCAGCCTGCCACCAACACCTTCTGGGCGCCGCCCAGCAACTCCATGATCTCACTGAGCGGTTTCCGTTCACCTACAATCATTGCGTCCTCCGTTCTATTCTTCGTTATCCGAACCCCGCGTAGCCTGCAACGGGTTAGGTCCCAACTCTCGCACTCTCTGAGTCACATTCTCCACCGCCTCGGCGAACTGGACAGCCATCGCCGAAGACACGTTGACCATCTCGATCCGCTCCCTCCCTAAGCCTATCTCCTCCAGCAAGTTCGACACGAACGTCACTCTTCGTCGGGCGCTGGCATTACCTTCCAGGTAATGACACTCTCCCTCCAGTCACCCAGCAACCAGGAGACCGTCCACTCCGCGCTCGAACGCCCGAAGCATCTCAAGCGGATCCACTCGCCCTGAGCAAGGAACGTCGACAATGCGTACGCTATGGGGATAGTGCAGCCGCATCGCCCCCGCCAGGTCAGCAGCAGCATAGGCACAGTGGCGGCAGCAAAACGCGACGATCTTGGGGTCGAACGGCATTTCACTTTTCGGTCCGTCACTCATCGTTGCACCTCATCGACACAGTCCAGATGGGGCTCTGCTGGAAGGAGTTGAGCTGCAGCAAAACCTCCAAAGGTTCTTGGCAAGCGACTCCATTTCGCAGGAACTGAGCGCTCTCGTGCCAAGGGAATCCCACTCGCGTCTTGGCGGTTTGACACCTTTACGGTCTTCACTCTCCTCTGTCAGCAGGCCCAACTAGCTTCGCACATCGGTCCATGAGCTACCGGACGGGGAGCGGGAACGGTTCCATCAGAGCAGCGATCTTCGCTTCGATCTGCACGTTGCGGTAGTGGAGCAATTGGATGGCCATGGCAGGACACTCTCCAACGCAGATGCCGCACCCATGGCACTTCGCAGGCTCAATGTAGGCCGCACCCTCGATCCGGCCAACACCGATGAGATCCGTCCGGATACGCGGTACGTCGTACGGACAGATGCGCACACAGGTCAGGCACCCCACGCACTCGGCCTCGTCCACCTGGGCCACGATCCCGCCTACTTCCAGCGTGTCGCGGCTCAGGATGGTTGCCGCTCGAGCGGCAGCGGCCTGTGCTTGCGCTATGGACTCCCCCAGGAACTTGGGATAGTGCGCCATCCCGGCCACGAAGAAACCATCGGTGCTGAAGTCCACCGGACGCAGCTTGACGTGGGCCTCCAAGAAGAACCCATCCAAATCCACGGGGGTCTTCAGCCGCGTGGCCAGCTCCTGCGCGCCCTGCGAGGGTATGACCGGCATGCTGAGCACCA
>SKLM01000321.1 GCA_007123205.1 Thermoflexales bacterium | reverse complement strand
CGCACCAGGACCGAGTGGACTTCGGCATCCTGCCCATAGGCAGTGCGCCAGGGGTAGGTCAGTGAACGGGTGAAGTAGTAGGCTTCGATACCATCGATGTGCATGTCTCACCAGTCCTTTCCACGGGACGAAGCTGCCTGGCCCGAGGTCACATGTTCCCGCGTCGACCCCGGCGGGCCGCCGCGTTGAGGCTTGCTCTCCATATCCCTCTCGGAGTTGATCATCAGCGGCAGGACATCATAGTGAAGCCAGGGCCGGACGATGGCAAACCCTCGTTGCTCCGCTCGGGCGGCGTTAGAGTCTTGAACACCGTCCGAATCTCCCGCACGAGGCAAGATTGAAAGGGCACCTGGGCCTACACCCGCACTTGTCAATCTGAGAACGCCCATGGTGCCCAGCTTGGACGTTCAAGCCGCGCACCACTCTGAATCGAAGTAAGCGCGCCGGGCCCGTGGGGCTGCGCCGCCGTGTCCCCTCTCCCCCCGGGGGAGAGGGTTAGGGTGAGGGGGACGTCTCAGGCCGTCCACCAAGCGCTGGTTGCCCATGGGCGGTTGTAGGACTAGGGAACTGCCTCTATCTCCTGCTTGCGTCGGTCCACGGCCTCCTTGATCCTCTGAGCGGCGGCTGCCGTCACGACGGGCTCGGCGGCCTGCGAGACGATGCCATCCACGATCTGGTGGGCCTTCTCCAGCTGGGTCTGGGCGGTGCTCCGGCTGCCAAGGCGGTTGTACGACTGGGGCATCAACCGCTCTCCACTGCGCATGAACTCCAGGGTATGGGGGTCCTCCAGGTAGTGACCTCCCGGTCCGACCCGTTTGATGGCCTCCACGGCCAACCGGGCGTCATCGACGACGACGCCCTCAACGAATCGCCGGGCGGCCAGGACCAGGTCAAGATCTATGATCAGCTGCTCCATGGACAGAACGGTGGCGATAGCGAGATCCCCGTTCCCGTAGATAATGTCGGCACCGCTGGCCAGCGATGCGAAGGCCGACATGATCTTCTCGGCTCCACATTGCGCGTCGAAGGTCGCTGAGTCGGTGTACTTGGAGGCGCTCAGCAGGGGCAGATCGTAGAAGCGGCCCATCTCGAGCGTCCCACTCGTCAATGGCGCGAACTCGGGACTTGACAGAGACGTAATCCCGGTCCGCAGGTCCAGAGTACATGGAATACCCCCGTAGAAGCAGGGGCAGCCGCGGTTCACTACCTGAGCCGCCACGATGACGAATAGGGCCTCGACGTTGTTGACGACGATCTCACCGGCCGTGGTGATGGGAGCGGTGCCGCCGCCGGCAGGCATGGGCATGGCCATCACGGGCATTCCCGTCTCGGCGCCGAGCCGGAGTATGCGGCAGCTCTCCTCGTCGAGCTGCAAGGGCGTGGTCGTCGAGACCTCCAGGGTCATAATGGGTTCCGTCGACAGGTCACCACTCTCAGTCGCCGCTGTACCGAGGGCAATCCAATCCTTCATCGCCTCGTGGTTGATGGGGATGATCAGGAAGTGCTTGTCCGTATAGGTGAGGGCGATCTGGATCGACAGGAGGCTGTTGAGGGCGTCCGGCCCATCGATGTCGCTGACTGGCGTATCCGTCCGGAGGACCATATCCACATCATCCAGCGCATTGGCGATCTGACAGGCTTTGACGATGTCGTCGGTCACGGGATCGCGCGGGGCCGCGGCTCCGTAGTCGAGGGTCTTGGGAAGGAGCAGGCGGGAGCATATGTAGGTCTGGTCGGCGGGGATGGGCAGAGTCTCGCCTCGTCGGTTGACCAGGTCGAAGCTCCGGGGCGCTCCGGACAGGCCTTCCATCACCAGCTCTGGCGCCAGAGTGAGGCCGCCCGTCGTGTCATTGACGCGGGCCCCGTGGGCCACCAAGAGGGCGGACAGGCTGGGGTCGTGAACGCGCACTCCGACGGTGCTGAGGATTTCGAGGCTGGCTTCGTGGATCTGCTGCTGTTCGTCTGACGAAAGGACGCTCAGGTGAATCGGTCTCATCTCTAGGGTATCTCCTGTGTTTCCCGCCACTTCGACTTCTCCGTCACCCTGAAGCCGCTCGTGGGTGCGGTTTTGGGCTCGCCGGCCCGCCCTGCGTGCGCCATCGATGTCTGACAACGGTACCAGCCAGCATCGAATCTGCTGTCAGCCCCCCGGCTGGCCGCTTCACACCGCAGGCCGGGCCTGCTCCTTGGCGGCCAGCTGCCAGGGGCTCCTCTTACACAGATCCTACTGCCTGACAGGACGCTATTACGCTGTAGCGCAGCTGCTTGGGAAAGCCCTCCAGATTACCGCCCCCAGTATATATCCTGGAACGGGGGTTGTCAAGTCAGGCAATGGGTGGCCAGGATCCGCGAGTGCGATGCCACTGACTTGTATGACAAGGTACGGTGCGGCGGGGGAGCGCTATCGCTGAGGGCTATTGGCTGGGCAGATAGGCCGCGGAGATCCGGCCTCGGCAGGCCGCGAGGAAGTCGCCTGGATACCGTCTTGGTCCGGATGCGCCGGGTGCCCGAGAGCACCGATGCCATCCGACGGGTGTAGGCTAGCAGCCTGCCCCCCTGACCCCCTCTGGTGCCAGTTCTGTCGGGGGCTCGGGTCGTGACGGTCGGGGCCACGTTGCCTGACAACACTACCTGGCTGAAGCGGAAACCTATTGAGGTGCCTCCAGGCGAAGGGGCCGACTCGGCTATCGACGGGAAGACGCGGCCAGGGTGATTCGCTTGGCCTTGACAGAAGGGGGGGGCGATGATATAGTGCGTGCTGTAAGACAGCATCCCCTCAGGTGACACCAGAGGCTCCCGCGAGGCTTAAGGGCTCCAGGAGTGCTCGTTGCCGGAGAGCAGAGAGCGGCGCCCTTTTGCATGGCTTGACCGGCGGGATGGATGCCGACCGAGGCTTGGAGGGTGTGGCAACGGGGAGGATCGACAGTATGATCAAGAAACGGGTGAGCCTGCTGGGTGAGGAGGCCTTGGGGCGGGTGCACGCGGAGTCCCTGCGCGTGTTGGAAAGGGTGGGCGTTCAGGTCGATGACCCCGAATGCGT
>SKLM01000388.1 GCA_007123205.1 Thermoflexales bacterium | reverse complement strand
GGCAGGGCATCACACACGCGCACTGCATCTATCGTGTCGCTCAGCTTCGCCCTCCGTCTCTCGTTCGTCCGATGGTCGATGATGCTCAGCAGGTCCGATCCTGGCCCATAGAAACAGCGATGGCCTTCCACCTGCATCACGCGGTTCCCATAGCGGTCTGCCAGCACCACCCTCTTTGGGACTGTGGTGAAGGCCTTCTCAACCATCCCCGCCGGAATGCGGACCCGATTCCCCTCTACCTCTGCTCCTCCCTGCTTCAGGACATCGACGGCGTCCTGATCGTACACCATTGCCCCTGTTCGCTCCAGCATCTCAAGACTTGCATGGTGTATCTTCTCCAACCGCTTGTCCGAGAGACGCCGGAACTGCACGCCTCCAAAGACTACGTCGTTAACCCCGATGTCAGCCATGTCTTTTTCTCCTATGCTGTATCACCAACTAGATCAAACCAGCTATGCGAAAGAAGTTCTCCAGCAACCGCTTCCCGTCTTGATGCTCCTCGCTGTACGCCTCCGGGTGGAACTGCACGCTGTACAGGACACGCTCCTCGTGCTTCATCGCCTGGATGCGACACGTATCTCGGGTAGCTAGCAGAGAGAAGCCTGGGGGGACCGCCTTTACCTCCCACCAGTGTGACTCCCACAGCACGGGTGGATCGCCGAGCCCGTCGAAGAGCGGGTCTTTTTGCAGAGTCTCTACCTCCATGTACCCGTATTCCCGCAGCATCCCAGATGTATCCCCAGGCCGCGGAGGCTCCATCCCTTCAGGCAAGGGTCCCATTGGCCCACTGGGGACATCGTAAGCATAGCCGATGAACTGATGCCCCCCACAGAAGCCGATCACAGGCCACTCTCCCTCTCGGATGATCCGAAAGAGCTCCTGACAGCGATCGAAATCATACTTGTCCCATGATGTCGCGCAACCGCTCAGCAACAAAGCCTCGATTCCCCAATCCTTCAGTTTCTCCTCTGTCACCTGACTGTAGTGTTGAACCAGACAGGGATGCCCGCTGATCTCCTCGAATCGCCACTTCAACTCGGATCGCCTGCCCAGATGCATGAGCCTCTCGGTCTCATCCTCTCCCGGCACGCGGGATGATGGAAGGGGCCATGCCTCGACCCGGTGCGGGGTTATCCCCAGGACTTCTTCATGCTCCATGTCGACGAAACAGATCATCCGTCTCCCTTCGCTGTCGGCGCGGTCCATCCTCGCCCGTCGATCACAGCTTGATCCAGGTCATCCTGCCAGGCGCCCGCCGACGATCTCTTCTGCAGCACCTGTGGGTCCCCGGTCGACTCCCTCTAGACGTGTCCGTAGTAGTCACGATGGACCGTCACAGAGTACGCGTAGTCCAGCAGCGTGCCCCAACTGAATACGGGAATGTCGATCTCCCGTTGCAGGGCCCGGGCGAACGGTGGGAAGCCGGTGCACTCCAGGACCATCGCTCCCATATTCGGATGCTCGCGGTAGAAATCAGCTGCGACTGCCACGAAGTCTCTCTCTGCTTGGTCGTAGTACGCCTGCGGCGGATCCGGACGCGTGTTGGCATCCCAGAGATTCTTGAACTGAGGGCATCTTCCCTCGTCTTCGGCCCCGCCAACCACGTAGTTGGTCCCCAACGCGACGCCCACGGCCTCCAGGTGCGCATCCGTCAGATACTTGCGGCTGGCAGCCAACACGCCAACGACTCTCCTCGGCCCCACCAACTGTTGAGCGAATGGTATCTGGAGCAGACTCGACATGAAGACGGGAATGTCGACGTACCCCGCGATCTCTTTCTGGAAATAGGCAAAGTACCCGCACTCTGCGGCGATCGCCCGGCAGCCCATGCTCTCCAGCTTCCTTGCCGCTCGCTGTATCGGCTTGAGACAGGGCGATTTATCCTCCGCGCGCACCAGACTTGTTATGTCCACCCCCTCCGCGATCTCGTACTGGATCGGGAAGGGATAGCCGCTGGCGTTCCGGACATCACCCGGAAAGCCCGGATAGACCTCGTCCAGGATGATGATTCCCAGGCCCATTCCGTAGCACGAGTGTGCCTTCCGGGCCCTGATATGGTTGATACCCCTGTCCCGACTGCGGTAGATCATTGGTCTCCTCCCGTACTGTGCATCCGCGCACTCCTGGGTTACCAGTGCCGCACTCTGGCTGTGCCCTCAGAGAGGGCGGCCCTTGGGTTACAAAGGATCCAGCTTCCCGGGGTCTGCTCGCCTATGTACAGCCCCTTTGCCTCCAGCCCAGGGCGCTCCCAGCAGTCGGCGAAGAGAGGGTAGTCAGGGCTGCCACACGTCGCCCCAGCAGCCCGGGTGATCACCGCCTGCGCATCAGAAGCGCTCAGTCTGGTCTTTAAGGGAATCTACAAGTGAAGGTGGGCAAAGGACTATCTTGATGCTTCGATGTGAGTGACCCCAAACATGCTCCGCCGGAAGTCAGATCAACCGTAACGAGTAGGTCCTCAGTATCCAGAGCGAGATGTGAAGAAACAGCCTCGGCGACCTTGGTCCTTGCTAGGCTTCCCGCAAGTCCGTGACCCTATGCCCCTCGACCTCACCCAGAACCTCTCTGACTGCATCTTTGGTCACGTTGTCTATCTTGACCACCGCATCCCACACTGCTGGATCATCGCGGTTCACGGCGCCTCCCAGAGCCAAGATGCCCCAATCCTGGGCGGCAATAGCCTGCACCATCTTCGCCAGATTGCCGGTTCTGTTCGGCATCTGCACTGTCGCTCGCACTGCGGGTATGTCCGCACTGCAAGCCATAATCTCCGCCAGCTGAGCCAGAAGATCTGTCTCAGTGATGATGCCAACGACGATCCCGTCCTCGACCACAGGGAGGCACCCAACACGGTTACGAACCATGGTTCGCGCAGCGTCCTCGATGGTCGCATCGCCTTTGATGGTGATCACGTCATCAGCCGGGATCATGACCACGTCGATGCTCTCCGTGGTCAGGTATCGGCTGATCTCCCACACATCCAGGCTGCGCAACCGGACCGGCTCGACCAGCAGGCTCTGCCTGGTGACGAGCCCCAATAGCCTCTTTCCATCCCCTACCACCGGGAGGTGACGAAGGTCATTATCGGCCATGTAGTGCTGGACCTCACTGATCGACATCGTCAGGCGTCCCATCAGCGGGTGCTTCGTCATATAGTCTTGAACCAGCATTGAGAATCCTCCAGAGATATACTGCTCGATTGTGCCCTCACGTGGACCCAGAGAAGAACAGCTTCAGAGCCTGCTCAAACTGCTGTCGGATAGCCTGGAGTCGCTCGGGGTCAGCCATAGGGAGTTCGTCCATAGAGCGCCGCGGCTCCAGGTACATAGCTTGGTTCATCTCGACCTGAATCCACGGAATAGGATTGCCCCCATAGGCCCGCGTGATGTACCCGCCCGCGAAAGGAGCATTCTCCGTCACGTCTGACGGTCTGCAAGCGAATGCCGCCACGAAACAGGCGGCCATGCGCGTCAGCATCTCTTCCGGACATGCCCTTCCGTGAGCATTGCCCAAGCATACCAAAGGCCGTTTGCCATGCGGGTCTGGTGCCACGTCGGGCCCCAAGTCAGACATGGTGTGGCAATCCAGTCCCAGCTGTACAGCCGCCGATGACTGCCCGGAAACGCTCGCCCGGATCTGCCTGTGATATGGCCAGTAATACCTCTCCAGGAGTGCTTCGGTCAGCGCCTTGTCGGGTTCGTGTCCCTCCCTGTAGATTAGGCGCTTGTAGCACGTGTGGCTCTTGACGACGCCGTCGATGTTCTCTGGAGGACGGTCGTCGTGGGCTCGGTTCAAGTCGACGAACGTCCTTGCATAGGGAGTTGTCATCACGATCGCAGCGTCTTCACCCAGATCATAAACCTGTGTGCTGTAAGCATCGATATCGTTCCACACGTCGACAGGCTGCAGACACACTCGATCCTGCAGTTCTTCAGGGACCTGCGTCCCGCCATGAGGAATCGACAGAAGAACCGGCAATGGCTCCAATTTGCCCCCTGTGATCAAATTGAGACAGCTCGCCTCATCGGCCTCTGGCGAGCCGCTGATCGTCCCGTTCCACGTTCCACGCTGCACGTTTGACGTTAAACGTTCAACCTGCAACCTTCAACGTTCAACCTTCAACGTGCAACCTGATGCGACGCTGGCCAGAAACAACTCACAGGTGGGCCTTCTTCGGCCGTCCGCCAAGCTCTGATCGCCCATGTGCAGTTGTAGGAACTAGGCTGTGATTACCGCGTCCATCGCCTCCAGCTCCTCAAGCGGAAGGTGACAGTATATGCGGTGCTGATCTCCAAAACCGATCTCCGGGGGCTCTTCCGTCTCACAGATAGTCCCAACCTTGCGGCCGCATCGCGTGTGAAAGCGACACCCAGTGGGCGGATTCAGCGCACTGGGCACGCTTCCCGAAAGGCGAATCCGTTTCTGCTCGACCCGGGGATCGGCCGTTGGCACCGCGGACAGCAGTGCTTCCGTGTATGGATGGTATGGCGGCGCGTAGACGGCTTCGGCCGGGCCGATCTCGCACGCCTTTCCCAGATACATCACCATGATCGCGTCCGAGAAGAAGCGGACCACGCTCAGGTCGTGGGCGATCAAGAGAAGGGGGCTGTTGTGCTCCTGCTGAATCTCCATCAGCAGATTCAGCACAGCCGCCTGCACCGACACATCCAGTGAGGACACTGGTTCGTCGCAAAGGACCAGGCGTGGGTTGGTCGCAAAGGCGCGTGCGATTCCGACCCTCTGCTTCTCTCCACCACTCAACTGACGAGGCAGCCGATCGTAGTAGCTGCCATCCAGCTTGACACGGTTGAGGAGGCGCACTACCTCGTCCCCGATCCGAGCGCGGTCCACCTTGCCGAAACGCCTCAGAGGTCTCGCAATCTGATAACCCACTGGAAACGATGGGTTCAGCGTCGAATCGGGGTTCTGGAAGACCATCTGCAGATCCTTGATCAGGCGCTTGTCCCGTCGCGACAGAGGCAACGTGGCATCGAAGCCCAGAAAATCGATCTTACCGTCTCTCGAACTCTCGAGACCGATGATGGTCCGGGCCAACGTACTCTTCCCGCAGCCAGATTCGCCCACCACCCCCAGAGTTGTCCCCGCTCCGACCTCGAAGCTGACTCCGTCCACTGCCTTCACTTGCCGCTTCTCGCCCAAGCCAAACAAGCTCAGGATGCCCTTAGACTCTTGATCGTAATAGGTTCTCAGGTCGCTGACCTCCAGAACCTTGCTGCCGTCCTCGCTTCGTGAGCGTAGTCTCTCCTGTAAATCAAGAATCGTCTCATCCGAAGGTCGCCATTCCGTCTCCCGAATCTCCTCGGCTCGATGGCATCGGACCAGGTGCTCTCGCTCGACGGAGCGGAGTTCGGGGTGCTTCTCCCGACATCTCCGCCGAGCGTAGTCGCAACGGGGCTCAAACACGCAGCCCGGAGGTAGGGCAGTCGGCGCGGGCACGCGCCCCCGTATCGGGTAGAGGGAACTGGACTCTTTGCTTAACCCCAGCTTGGGCACGCAGCGCATAAGGCCCTCAGTATAGGGATGCATGGGTCTGATGAAGGTGTCGACGGCCGAGGCCACCTCCACCATCTCCCCAGCGTACATCACGCCGATCCGGTCAGCTACTCGCGAGATCACCCCCAGGTCGTGGGTGATGTACAGCACTCCCGTGTCCAGGCGTCGCCTGAGCTCATCCACTAAGTCAAGGACCACAGCCTCCACGGTCACGTCGAGGGCGGTGGTTGGCTCATCCATGATCAGCAAGGCCGGATTGTTCAGCAACGCCATAGCGATGACGACCCGCTGCTGCTGTCCCCCCGAGAGCTGGTGTGGAAACCGCCGCATCACCGCCGCCGAATCGGGCATATACACCGCGTCCAGCATCTGGATCGCTCTAACGCTCGCCTCCCTGTCGCTGAGCCCGCGGTGCTCCTGCAGCACCTCGCATAGCTGATCACCGATGCGCATACACGGGTTCAGGGATTGGAACGGATCCTGATAGACCATAGCCATCTGGTCGCCGCGAAGGGATCGCACCTCCCGTTCCGACAGATCCTGGAGTTCCTGCCCCTGAAATCGAATGCTACCGCCCGTGATCCTCCCGTTCTTCCCTAGAAACCTGACGATGCTGAAAGCCACGGTGCTCTTGCCACATCCAGACTCACCGACCAGGCCCAGCGTCTCCCCCCGATGGATCTTGAACGAGACATCTCGGACAGCATTTACCTGGCCATCTCGAATCTCATAGGAGACGGCCAGATTCTTCGCCTCCAGTATCGGTGTCTGCACTCTGTGACTATCGTCGGCCACCCACCTATTCTGAGCCACTATTCCCACCTTTCTACTGGTAACGCATGGTCTCTTCGCGCAGACCATCTGCGAAGAGATTGAGACCCACCACCAAGGACGAGATGGCCAGAGCAGGCCAGAGGACAGCCCAGCTGTTCACGAAGATGTACCGCTGGCCCCGAGCTACCATGCTACCCCAGTCCGGCGAGGGCGGCGGAACCCCCAGGCCCAGGAATCCCAGGGTGCCGATGGCGAAAACGGCATAGCCCACTCGCAGCATAGCGTCAATGATGATGGGGCCGCGAGCATTGGGAAGAATCTCAACAAACATGATATAGAAGGGAGATTCACCTCGCGTCTTGGCCGCCGCGACGTAGTCGCGGGTCTTTATGTCCAGCGCGAGGCTCCTCACCAGTCGGGCAACCCCAGGGATGCCGCCCAGGGTGATCGCCACCACAACGTTGGTTGCAGACGCTCCTATGGCGGCGATGATCAACAGGTAGAGCAGTATCTGTGGGAAGGCCATGATTGCGTCAAGGACTCGCATGACGATCTCATCGACTATGCCTCCCACATACCCCCCCAGCAGGCCCAAGGTGGCGCCCAGGAGCAGGGAAAGTACCACTGAAAGCGGGGCCAGGGTCAGTATCAGCCGGCTGCCGTGCACGATGCGGGCTAACAAACACCGGCCGATATCGTCCGTGCCCAGGGGATAGGCCCAAGACGGACCGGTGTTAACAGCGGTCACATCCTGCGCATACGGGTTGAGCGGCAGGACATAGGAGCCAATCGCGATCAAGATCCAGAAAACAACCAGGGACAATCCCACGGTCGCAATCCACGACGATGTCACCAGGCGAATGCTCCGCCCTATGCGCGCTCCCAGCGATTTCTCCAGCCTCTCTCCCGTTTCGGGGATCGCCATTACATCAGCAGTTACAGCTTGCTCTTCAAGCACTCTCAGTTCTCCCTTCGAGATCTCTTCCGTCAGGCATACCGTATGCGCGGATTGAGGAACGTGTAGATGATGTCGGCTACCAACTGGGTTCCCACGGCCAGGATCACCATCACCATCGCTGCTGCCTCAATGGCAAACACGTCCTTGTACAGTGCTGAAGTGAGGATATAGGTGCCAAGACCGGGGAATCCGAAGATCGCCTCCACCACGACGATGCCGCCCAGCAGCCAGTTGACGTGGAGCATAATCACCGTGATCGGTGCCATGAGAGCGTTGCGGAACGCATGTCGGAAGATGACCCGCCGTCGGCTAAGTCCCTTCAGTGTCGCTGTCCGAATGTACTGACTGTCCAGCACCTCCAGCATACTTGCCCGCGTGATGCGCATCACGTACCCGCAGTCAATCAGTGTCAGGGTGGCGACCGGGAGCACCAGCATCTGTGGATTCCGGAAGATCGCCCGTGGGTCTGTGAAGACGGTGGCTCCGGGGAAGAGCTGGAGACGAATCGCAAAGATCAGGATGAGGAACACCCCTGTGGCGAAGTTGGGACTGGACGTTGTCACCAGGCCGAACAGTGAAAGCACGCGATCGATGAGCTTGCCCTCGTTCACACCGGCGATGAGGCCCATGACGAGAGCAAGGGGCATGATCATCCCGAAAGCGATACCGGCCAGGATGGCTGAGTTGCGGACGCGGAGCGCCAACTGTGCGATCACCGGCTGGCGCGTCCTTATCGACTCACCAAAATCTCCCCGCACCAATCCTTTGGTCAACGGGATGTACTCAACCGGCCCGGCCGGTTGCCTCACCCACCAACCCGCTCCCAAGCTTCTCATCCACAGATCCTCGTCCGTCTGGGTCTGCCAGAGAGTCGCGCGGTTGCCGGTATCCACGCCCCAGAAGAACCTGCCCACCTTGCCGCGTTCCACCGCTGCGCTTCGTGCCAGCACAGGGCCCCTATCACGGAGTATGCTCGCGGCCTCAGCCAGGGCCGCGTCAGCGGCGACTGCGTCTCCTTCGGCCAGGCCGGCACCAGCCTCGGTCAGCGACACAGCGAACTCGGGAAGGTGCCGGGTCAGTTCCCGGGCAGCCTCTTCTAGTTGCCTGCCCACTATCGACATCTTCAACTCGTCTGGGGGATCGGAGAGCTCCACTAAGCCATCCAGCACATTGGCGGTGCCCAGGTAGTCGTCATCTGCCAGAGCCTGGCTGAGATCCCGAGCCGTCTGGGCCAGCTCCTGCAGAGGTCCGACAGCTTGATCAAGAACGCCCCTGGCGTCCCCAACCCGACCCTCCCTGAGGCTACTGGCAGCCTGGCGCAGCTCATCGGCCAGCTCCGGGCGAGTCCTCGACACGGGCGCCGCCAGCAATCCCAGGCGACCAGCTAGCCAATCCCGCTCATCTTGTCCGGCACTGCCGGGGCCCTCCACAAAATCCTCGAGCGCCGTCACTGTGCGCACCAGGTCGGCCTGCGCCAAGACAGCAGAAGCGGTCTGGAGCGCCTCTCTCTGCCGGGCCGCCTCCAGATCAAGGAGGGTGTCCAAGGCCTGCTCGGGACCGTCGATCTGAGCCGTCAGTTCCGCGTCGGAGAGCTGGTCGTCCCTCAGGATGTGGATCAACTGGTCGACGTGTCCGACCACCGCTTCTCTGTCAGGGGCGGTCAGCTGGACGCTGGCCACCAGCTCATCGCGAAACTGCGTCAGCCGCTCCGCCTCGGCCTCCCGGTCGATCTGCCAGCGCTCGTTGTCCACCGACTCGCTTCTGGACCCATCGGGGTGGCGTCTCAGGGCGATCAGGTCATGACCGTCCATACGCCAGCGAACCAGGGTGCCATCGGGCTCCTCGGCCCACCATTGCTCAAAGCCAGTCTCGGCCGAGACCGTCTGGGCCAGCGGCATGTCGAAGTGGGGTCTGACGAACAACCAGTCACTGCCTACGAGCCAGCTCAAGTACCGCTGCCACACCGGGCGGTCAAGACCAAGCTGCTTCCGGTAGGATGCCTCCTGCTCCGGTGTGGCAAACTGCCCCAGGATGTGCCGAACCACGTCCCCTGGAACGATCTCCGCCACGACGAAGATGACCATGGAGACCAGAAGCATGGTGAGAATGAGCGAGAAGAAGCGCCGAACAAGGAACTTAGCCATTGCTACCCCTTCCTAAAATCTGACTATTTCACTACTGGATTCCTTCAGAACTGGAGCCTTCTTAGCCTCGGCCACAGTAAGGCGCCTTCCATGGCCTTCGCTCTCGGATGGGGCACGGAGGTGTTCGCCGTGCCCCATCCGGGCGTCTGGTCTCTTCGCGTGGGATCAGGAATCGAGTCTAAGCAAGGGGGTCGCGCCACGCGTGTACGAATATGTCGTTATAGGCCGTCGGATGCGGGAGCAAACCCTTGATCTCCTTCCTGTACGCGATCCAGCGGTTTCTCCAGTACGGAATGCCGATGGAGCCCCGGTCCCTCTGGATCACCTGGATGTCGTGCATAATCTCCCGGCGTTGCTCCACATCCAGCGTGCCCTGTGCCTTCAACAGTAACTCGGTGAACTCCTCGTCGCACCATCTCGTCTCATTCCAGGGCACCGGGTTTCCGTCTCGGTCGCAGATGTATCCCAGCGGCAGGGTCATGACGGCCAGCGGTCGATGTGCCCACGGCGTGATGCCGAAGTCGACCTCCGTCCACTCATCCCAGTAGACCGACGTTGGAACGGAGCGGATTGCGATCCGAATGCCCGCTGGTTCGGCGTCCTCTCGCAGCGTCTCGCCAAAGGAGACGGCGTCTAACCAACCGGAACCCACCGTGAGCTCCACGTCTAACCCATCGGGGAAGCCCGCGTCGGCCAGAATCGCTCTGGCTTGCTCGCGGTCAAAGGGCAGTGGCTCCACCGCATCGGAGTGGGCCGGCGTCACTGGAGCCACGTGGTAATCACCGCCCGTGACACCCTCGCCAAAATAGGCCAGATCGAGGATCTTCTGCCTGTCCAGGCACATCTTGATCGCCGTCCGCACCCGGTTGTCCGTGAAGGGCTCCCTGTCGACCCGCATGCGCAGCACGCGGGTGTCACCGGTCGCGATCCCCGGCAGCTCAATGTCGGCCTCGTCTCTCAGGGCCACGATGCTAGGGGCCTCCAGCGGATAGAACGTGTCGATCTCCCCACCCAGAATCGCGGAGATGTACGCTGTCTCCTCCTCTCCGAGATCGATGAACCGCAACTCATCCAGGTAGGGCAACGGCTCCCCGTCCTCTCCCATCAGCCAGTAGCCGTCCCGTGCTTTCAGGACAGCTCGCTCGCCGACCGTCCACTCTTCCAAGACGAACGGTCCGGTCCCCACCGGGTTCTCCAGCCAGTCGCCTTCGAAGGTGCGGTGATCGACGACCGGCGCCGCGTAGTGATAGAGATGCTCGGGCACCGCGATCTGCGGCGAGTCCAGATGCAGACGCACGGTATGGTCGTCCACCCTCTCCACGTTGTCGGCGGTCAGATAGTCACCCATCAGCCCCAGCATCGATGAGCCAACGTCTACGTCCAGCCATTCTTCGATGGTGAAGATGACGTCGTCGGCGATGAACGGCTCCCCCGTGGACCACGTCACGTTCTGGCGCAGATTCAGCGTCCACGTCAGGAGGTCGTCGCTTGCCTCCCAGCTCTCCAGCAGGTGCGGGTGGGTGATGTTATCCTTGTCCGTCACGCCGAGGTGCTCAATCATAAACCGTGTGATGTTGGCGTCCCCCGTGATCCACGAATAACGGGCGGGATGGTCGATGCCGCGGACCTGCTGTCCCTGAGTCATCACGCCCCCCCGCTGAGGCCCAACTGGTACTGGCGTATCAGTCGGCACGGGCTCAGGGGTATCTGTGGCAACCACCACTGGCTCGTCGGGCTCGTCCGGGGCGCAGCTGGCTATCAGCGATGCGGCCCCCAATGACATGCCCAGCAGGGTGGCATTTCGCAGAAACTCCCGCCGGGTGATCCTTCCCTGGCGGTATAGGCTCTCCAGTTCGGGGATATAAGGGTGCGCGTAATCTCTTTTCTTCTTCCTGATGATCTCCATCAGAGTTCCTCCTGCGTTTATCTGTGGCCGGCGTTCGGCTGCCGACGTCGCCAGTCCGCGAGCGGGCTAGCTCACGTCCAGGGTCGTCAGGAT
>SKLM01000121.1 GCA_007123205.1 Thermoflexales bacterium | reverse complement strand
CTCCACAACGTCCACGAGGAGGCCCCCGTCACCTTCCAGACCCGCTGGGCCATGAGCTACCTGCGCGGGCCTCTCACCCGCCTCCAGGTGCGGGAGTTGATGGCGGACCGGGGGCCCGATGAGGCCACTGCCGACCCCCTGGCGGGGACCCCCATGGCGGCCACCAAACCCGAGGCCGTGACCCCCACGACGGCCGGTGCCATGGATCCTGAAACCGCGTCGGTGCCCCAGACCACCTTCGCCACGTCGCCGCCCTCGCTGTCGTCCCGCATCGATCAATACTATCTGCCGCTGCGCCGCGGCCCATCGACTGCCTTCCTCGACATCGAGAGCCAGGAGGGCGGCCCCATCGAGATCATCGAGCACCACGTGCTCTACGTGCCCGCTGTTCTCGGCATGGGCCGGCTCCACTTCATCGACCGCACCAGAAACGTCAACGAGCGCGAGGACTTCGCCCTCCTCGCCCAGCCGCCCCGCAGCGGCGCCCTTCTGACCTGGGACCAGGCCCAGTCCCTCGACCTCGCCGACCGTGACCTGAGACAGGAGCCGGAGCGGGAGCCGGAGCGGGAGCCGGAGGCCTACTTCGATGAGCTCCCCGGATCCATCAATGAGAGCACCCAGTATACGGCTTTGAGAAGAAACCTGGACGACTACCTCTACCACAACAGCACCGTCACCCTGCTCTACAGCCCCCTCGCCGATGCCTACTCCCACCCCAGCGAGAGCGAGCGGGAGTTCCGCATGCGCCTGCAGCAGGTGGCCCGTGAGAAGCGCGATGAGGAGATCGACAGGATCACCAGCCGCCATCAGACCAACATCGATCGGGTCGCTGAGCGACTTCGCCGCCGGGAGACCGACCTGGCCAAGCGACAGGCCGACGTGGCAGCGCGGCGGCGTGAGACCGTCGTCTCCGTGGGCGAGACGGTGCTGGGCATGTTCCTCGGGAGCCGGAGGACCCGGGTGGCGTCCACCGCTCTCTCCAAGCAGCGTATGGCGTCCCAGGCTAATCTCCGGGTGCAGGAGGCCGAGGCCGACATCGAGAAGCTGCAGCAGGATATCGCGTCCCTCGAGGCGGAGCTGGAGCGGGAGGTGGCCGCCATCAGAGAGCGTTGGGAGGAGGCCCTCACCGACCTGGAGGACTACGACGTGCGGCCGCGTCGTCAGGACGTCCGGATCAGCGTCTTCGGCCTCGCCTGGGCGCCCCATTGGCACGTCACATATAAAGGTCGCGACGGCACCCGGCGCACCGAGCTGGTTGAGGCTTTCCAAGCGGTGAGAACCAGCGAGCGCGGGACTTCGTCCCGGAGGTAATAGCGGCGCCGCTCAGAGCGTGGGCCTGCGTAGCCCGGTTACGATATGCGATCTAGCCTTCATTACGTGCCGCTGATCGCTATCTTGCTCGTCGCCGTCCCATTGATCGTCGCCCTGGCCCTGGGGTGGAACGATCCCCGTCCCCCTCAGCCCGCCGATTGGAGTGGGCCGACGCTCCCTCGGCGGATGACCGCCCGGCCGGACAGCGCCGCGGTCTCTCTCTTCGACCAGCGCGTCACGGATTTCACGTTCGAGATTTTGGCTCGGCCCGTGTCGGGCCCGAGCTCCGGGTTCTATGGGTATGGGTTAGTGTATCGGGCGGAGGACCGGGGCCGCTACTACGCCTTTGCCGTGGGTGGCGATGGGTACTATGCCGTCCTGCGTGTGGACGGTGAAGGGGAGGTCTCCCTTATCCCCTGGCAGCAGTTTCCCCACATCCGCCGGGGGTTCCAGGAGAACCGCTTGCGCTTGACCTGCGCCGGGGCCGTGTGTGATCTGACCATCAACGATGAGTACGCCGCCACCGTCGAGGACGGGACCGCGCTGTCCGGGCATGTCGGCATCCTGGTGATCGCCTTCGATGACCCAGTGACCGTCGAGTTCAGCAGCGCTGCCCTGTGGCGGTCGGACGATTAGTCCTTCGCAGGGCTCGTAGGCCCTGCTGCCCAGAATCGCTCAGGCCGGCGCCTGCTCCCAGATCTGTACCCCCGCGCTGGCGCCGATCCGGTTCGCCCCCGCTTCGATCATCGCCATCGCCTCGGCGTAGCTGTGGATGCCGCCCGCTGCCTTCACCCCGATCCGTGGCTCGACCGTCTGCCGCATCAGACGTATGTCCTCCACCTTCGCCCCTGAGGCGGCGAAGCCCGTCGACGTCTTGACGAAATCGGCGCCGCTGTCCTGCGCGATCTCGCAGGCGAGAACCTTCTCCTCGTCGCTCAGCAGGGCCGCCTCGATGATCACCTTGAGCAGGCCGCCCCCGTCGCGGCACGCTCGCGCCACTGCGGCGATATCCTCGCCCACCCGTTCGCGTTCCCCGGCCTTCAGCGCACCGATGAACAGCACCATATCCAGCTCTGTCGCCCCGTCGCGCAGAGCTTGTTCCGCCTCACAGACCTTGGCTGTTGTGGTGGTGGCGCCCAGGGGGAAGCCGATCGTCGTACAGACCTCCACCTCACTCCCGGCCAACCGCGCGGCCGCCAGCGGCACGTAGGCCGGGTTCACACACACCGAGGCGAACCTGTACTGTAGCCCTTCCGCGCACAAGCGTTCGATCTCCACCGGTGTGGCCTCCGCCTTCAGCATCGTGTGGTCGATGAGACGGGCAATCTCATTCCGCTTCATAGGTCCCCCCTTCCAGTCCTCCGGCCGTGGGCTGCCCAACAATCACCCTTCTACCCCTAAGGGGCCGCCTGGCCCGGGAGGCTGGGCTTCAGAACTGTCCCGTGATCCACCGGGCCCCACGCGGTTGGTGGCCAGTAACGGACCCACGCCTTGCCGATAATATGGTCCCCGGGAAGCGTACCCCAGGTGTGAGAATCGCTGGAGCTCTCTCGGTTATCCCCGAGCACAAAATACTCGTCCGTCCCTAGCTCCCATGTCCCTGAGTAGGAGCCGCGTCTGACGACGTAGCTCTCCTCGAGAGGTACCCCCTCGACAAACACTTCTCCGTCTCGCACTGCAACCTGCTCCCCGGGCAGCCCCACGATCCGCTTGATGTAATCGTCAGACACACCGGTGGGCGG
>SKLM01000113.1 GCA_007123205.1 Thermoflexales bacterium | reverse complement strand
CCCACGACACCACCAACCCCACCGCCTGCCCGAGGCTCCCTTAGCGCCATCAGCCGCTATCAGCGCCTCAGCGAATCAACCCCTCCACAGCCACCCCCACCCACGACGCCGCCCGACCCAACATGTCCCCGCAACCCCCCAGCGCCATCAGCCGTTTTCGGCACCTGAGCGATTCCCTCTCTTACACCGACCGCCCTCGCCCATTCTTGTCCAGACCCAGGTTCCGACGTAAAACACATGCACTGAGCAACACCCGGGCCCGCCGCGCTGCTCGCATCTGAGGGGCAAGGACCCACCTATGCCGAATCGTTCCGTCGACCGGCTACGTCGATCGCCGCGTGATCTGGAGCAGGCCGTCGCCTCGGCGCAGGCGGGGCGGGACGAATGCGCCTGTTTCGCCGCACATCAGGCCGCGGAGAGGGCGGCCAACGCCCCACACCTATTCCACCGCCAGGAGGCTTGGGGTCACGTCGTAACCCGACTCCTGCGTCAGCTCCCAGAGGCCGCTTCTCCTCCCGATAGTCTTGTCGAGCAGGGTCAGGTGCTCGACAACTTCTTCATCCCGTCGCGCTATCCCAACGGTCACCCGGAGGGCGCGCCTCTCGAGCACTACGGCCCACTGCAGAGCCAGGAAGCGATTCGCCGTGCCCGTGAGATCGTTGACTTAATCCCTGATCAAATGACCTGACGCCGGGAAGGTCGACGCCGCCGTACGCCGCCGGGCGCGGGAGGCTGCGGAGCGCCATCCGGGCGTGACGCGCATCGGCTACTTCGGTTCGTACGCCCGGGGCGACTGGGGTATGGGCAGCGATGTCGATCTGCTGGGCATCGTCACGGCATCCGCCGAGCCCTTCGCCCGGCGGTCGCGCGACTTCGACGTTGTCCACCTCTCGGTGCCAGCCGACATGCTGGCTTACACCGAGAACGAGTGGGTATGCATGAAGCGCCGCGGCAGGCGGATCGCGGGGCAGACGGTCATCTGGGTCTACAGCTGAGCTGGCTATCGGCATCCCTGCAGCACCCCGTGGGCCCCTTTGAGTTGGCCGAGGGCCACCTCACTTCGCCCAGCGTATCACAATGGGCAGGATCGTATGGACCCACAGCTTCTCGCGCTGCTGGGGGCCGCTTGCATTCTCCCGCCCAGGTGTTATCATGCCAACTCAAGTGATTACATCAGGGGAGGGACATATGGTCCGCACGCAGATTCAACTCACGGAAGAGCAGTCCCGCCAGATCAGGTCGATCGCTGAGGAGAACAACACGTCCATGGCCGAGGTCATCCGCCGCGCTGTCGACGACTGGCTGGCACGCTATGGCGACGAGCTAGCGGCGACACAGCAGGAGCGCGCGCTGGAGGTCGTGGGGCGCTACCGGAGCGGCTTGAGCGACATCTCGGACAGACACGACGACTACCTGGCAGAGGCGTACGGTGACCTGTAGCGACGAACCGGTGTTCGTCGACACGTCGGGCCTCTTCGCCATCCTCGACGCGGATGACGCGCACCACGCGGCGGCGGGTAGGTGCTGGCGGCGCTGGATTGAGGGCCAGGTCCACCTTCTCACCAGCAACTATGTGGTGGTGGAGACGACGGCGCTGGTTCGCAGCCGTCTCGGCACGGCGGCAGTGGGGGATCTTCACCGGGCGGTGGTGCCGATGGTGAAGGTGGAGTGGATCACCCGGCCCGTGCACGAGGCCGCGTTGAATGCGCTGCTGGGGACCGATCAGCACGGGCTCAGCCTGGTGGACTGCACGAGCTTTCGGCTCATGGAGATGCTGAAGCTGCAGCGGGCGTTCTCCTTTGATCGCCGTTTCGCAGAGCGCGGGTTCCTATGCGTGCCGCAAGAGGGCTGAACCACCGACTCACTGAGGCCTGCCGCAGCGGCGGCGGTAGGTCTCGCCCGTGCGATCCACCTCTGCGGTGCATTGCACTTCGCCCGCCTCCCCTCAACGCCATCAGCCGTTCTCAGCGCCTCAGTGGTTCAAACACTAACCACGTGGCGATCACACCACCAGCGCTTCGCCCTCGAACCGAAATCGCCTGGAATCACTGAAGCACTGAGAACGGAATGAGCCCACTGAGAGCTGGCGCTCCGATCGTCTCCTGCCGGGCCGCCCCTGCCCCGGCGATCCAACACCTGCTCTCTGCCGCACCAGATGCCATCACCCCATCGCGCCCTCTCGCCGAAGTGAGCCGTTCCGATCCCTTGTGAACGAACGAGAGCCACAGTATACGGCTGATCCTTGCACGCACCGGGACGGGGATCATCGGCAGGCCGACGGTGGCATTTGACACGTCAGTATTGGAGCGGGCCCGGGCGAGACAGCGGGTGCGGCTGGAAAGGGAACGCCTGGCCACGCTGTCCCAGCTCCTCCGTCTGCTCGAGGAGCACGGCACAGCGTTGGGTATCTCCGAAGCCGACGTCTTCGGGTCGCTGATCCACCCTGGCCGGTTCCGTGACGATTCTGACGTCGACGTGGCCGTGCCACGCGTAGAGGCCGAGTCGTTCTTCGCGGCGATGAGCATCCTGTCCACCGCCCTTGGCCGCGAGGTCGACCTCGTAGATCTGACGATGTGCCATTTCGCCCGTCAGATCAGAGAGAGGGCGATTCGATGGATGAGGACATCCTGATCGTGCTGGCATCGGACGTGGAGGCCCAGATGGGCCTGATTGATGACACGTTCTCCAAGCTGGAGGAGCGCGGGTCTGGTCTGGAACCAGACGCCGAGATACGGCTCGAAAGCGTAGCCTATCAGCTTCATAATCTCTACAACGCCATCGAAGATCTGCTCAGGATCATCGCCGGCTATTTCGAGAACCGCATCCACGACACGCCCCACTGGCCCATCCAGTTGCTGCGCCGAACGAGCCATGAGATCGCAGGCGTACGCCGTGCCCTGCTGTCTCAAGAGAGCTACGTGCTGCTGAACGGCCTGCGCAGCTTCCGGCATTTCTTCCGGCACGCCTACGCCGCACCCATCGACTACGACCAGCTGCGGATCAACCTCGACAAAGCCCGGCGGCTTCGGCCCATCCTGGAACGCGATGTGGCTGG
>SKLM01000231.1 GCA_007123205.1 Thermoflexales bacterium | reverse complement strand
TTCTGGGCGCCACGGAAGAGTCTGGGGGATTTCCACGTCACCATCGCGCGGCCGACGGTGGAGACGGTCCTCTTGAAGCGATTGGGGACGCCCTCGTTTCCGAAACGCCCCGAGGCGTTCGTCGCTGCCCTGACCCTCGCCTACGGCTCCGTCACCCAGAAGGCCCTGGCGCTGGCGTTCGGCGCGAGGCAGGGTGAAGAGGAGGAGTCGCCCACGTAGATCTCCCCCTCTGCCGGAGATCAGCTCGTCCTTGCCGCCATTTACCGATCCGAGCCTATGACTCTATACACTCGCGCCCACCAGGGCGTGGCGTGGCGGTGTAGGTGGGTGAGGGTTCTGGTCCGGAGGGGGTGAAGGGGTCTCGCAACGACGCAAAGGCACGAAGGGGGGATAGGGGGTAACGCAAAGAGGCGAAGGCGCAAAGGGGTCGGCTGCTGAAATGCGAGACGGTGCCAATCACACTCCGCGTACTAGATGAGCTGTTGGTCCCTTTGGAATACGGGTACGACTGCCCGTACGATATCTTGAGCAGGCCGGATGTCGTGCCTGCAACGCTGGATGAGTTTAAGGTCTATGAAGAGCTGAGGCTGCAAAGTAGATTGAGCAGTGCTGATGCAAAGATAATCGCCATCTGGAACCAGCGCAGATGGCTCTATATCACGATGGACAAGGTCGCTTTGGAGGCTGCGCAAGCAGCCGGTGTGGATGCCGTAGACCTGCAAGCCTTGCCAGGGACCATTAAGAGATTAGGGTTGCTCGATCAAGAGCAGTTACGAGCCCTGATCGACAGAATGGAGCAAGACGACCGAACATGGCTCCCATACAAAGAGTCCGTTCTCTCCAGTGAACAGGAATGAAGAACAGGAATCTTGGATCAATGCTCTGCTACCAAGACCTGCCGGCCTTTCCTCTTGGTCAGACACTTTTCGAACCCCGTTGTCCCGATTGGACGACAAAGGCTATGCCAGCAGCGATTGCCCTCCGAGGCGGGGACAGCACTGACCCGTATCTTGATCGAACGTAACATCACACTGCGCTGCCCAACGGTCAGCGCAACTCACGCAGCGGTTGCGTGGCAAGTGCCTTTGCTAGCAAACTAGCTTCAATGCGCGTGGCGGCCCCGCTCCCTGCCTTCGCGGACAAAGCCCACGATCTCAGCAGTGCCAACTCCCAGGTCAACGGGTTCGACATCGAGGGGCGATTCGATCTCTGGTTCGATGCGTACGACAAACACTTGCCCGTCCTGGCGCTTGATGCGGACCTCACCATCTTTGGCGGCCTGGTCCAGCAGTCATGCGAGATTCTGCTGTGCTTCCGAGTAGGTATACACGACCATCTGTTCACCTCGATTACGCTTGCTTTCACCTGTATGGCACCCTCGATCAGGTCCGCGTCGAGAGTCAGTAGTGGCGAACGAACCTTCAAGGCCGTTTGGATTAGATAGGCGTCGTAGGCATAAATGTCCAGATCCTCGGCGATATTGAGAGATTCGTCCAGTTCTATAGCTTTCGAGCAGAAGAGACAGCGCGCCGTACCGGCATTCAGCTGGATCGGCCCGCTGCCGCCCGGGACACGGCCGCGTAGGTTCTGGAAGGGGCATTTCTAGTTGTCGCTTGACAAACGCCCCTACGCTATTGGTGACTGTCAAGGTTCGATCTCTAGACTTCTAGTTGCCGGTCTTGTTGTAAGTTGTGCGGCTAAGGTGATTCTTGACCGGTTAAGGTGATGGGGAGCGGAAGCTATCGTTGAGATCTTTGAAGGTGTGCCTGTGTTCGCTCTCCAGTGTCCGCCTGGACGGTGCGAGCAACGGCAACGATGTGATCTTCTCCTGGGCGCGGGCCATGACCACGCCATCTTTGCCCCTGAAGACGGTGAACCGGAAGCGGGCATTGACTATGCCGCCCAAGGCCACCCCCATCGCGTCGAAGACCATTTCGCCGTCTTCCCCGGAACCGGTGCCCAGAGACGACGACTCGAGAACACGACAGCGAATTTTCATGAACCTTCCGACCTTCACGATGTACTCGTCGCCCGTCTTGAGTGGTTCTGTGGCTGGGGGAACGACCGTGGTAGCGACCTCCTTGCCCCTCATCTTGCTCTCCGACCTCCACTCTCCCCATCTCGTCTGAGTCGCAATCCTTTCCCATCCCACCTCGACGCTGGGACAATCGGGGAGGGGTTCTATAACCGTGACCGTCCAATCCACATCGGCTGGCGCTGCTATCGCAGCATGTGGCACCCAAGATAATCGTTTCACCAGAACCTCCTAGACCTGCTCGTTTTTGGAGCAACACTGCCATCTTGACGCTCCTCTTGCGAAGCCACTTAGTATGCGCCTAACCCGCCTTCCAGTGCTCTATCACGCGTTCTGTCCTGTACGGAGGGGTATTGCGCCCGGTATCTGTCTGCTGGTAGGTCCAGCCCAAGGACCGGCCAACCCCCGGATCGCGAGGCAGCTCCTCCGCCATACCGCCCCCCGCCAGCACCGCCCTCATCCGTGCGAGGCGCACCCCTTCCCATGCAGCCCTCCTCTCTCCAGCCTCCAGGACATCAGGAACAGCACCGCCGGGGGGACGACCACCACCCACATAATCAGGAAGTTCACCAGCCAATCGCCGTACAGCACCACCCAGGCCAGCTCGCGCACGACCATGGTGGCGATCGTCACGATGCCGCCCACGACCTCCCAGCGCCAGGCGAGCAGCAGCCCCAGGATGGCCACACCCCACAGGCTCAGCAGAAACCCATCTCTGAGCGAGATCGGTTCCGTGGCATAGGGATCGGGCGTGAACACCATGATGAGAGCAGCGACAGTGATCAGCGCACCCCAGATGCGGGCGACCCAGCGCATGACCCGGGCGGCCCGGGGGACACGCTCAGAATGGCTCACGCCACACCTCCCCTGTGAAACTGCGTCTCGTACAGGCCGGCGTACAGCCCGCCCCGCTCCAGCAGGCTGGTGTGATCGCCGCGCTCCACGATCCGGCCGCGATCCATCACCAGGATCAGATCCGCGGCGAGTATGGTGCTCAGCCGATGGGCGATGACGATGCTCG
>SKLM01000259.1 GCA_007123205.1 Thermoflexales bacterium | reverse complement strand
GGGTTCAGAGGGGTTTGCGCAGAAGCGTGGCTGGCAGTAGAATCGGCGGCGCTGAGGAGGTGGCCTGATCGGTCGTCGGGCTGGTGAGAAGCCGGTGTCGTGGGGGTGGCGGGTGACGCGCTGGCAGGGGCGGAGGTCGCTGGTCGCTGTAACCGCTGTCGATCCAGGGCGGCTCAGGAAGTCCCTCGCTTGTGGGGTTGGAGCGGTGCCGGCGAGGGAGATGTGGCGCTGCGCTACCGAGAAACCGATCGCTTCGAGAGAGGGCAGGAGATTGGGGTTTAGAGGCAGGTGCCACGCACTTCAACGACGCCTTCGGCAAGGGCAAGGCACCAAGACGCAGGGGCTTGACGCCACTCCGCTGCGCTGCGTGGCTCACTACGAGCAGGAAGTGCATCGGGTGTTTCTTGCGTCCTGAATGGTGCGTGGCTTGCGCGTGCAAGCTGGGCACTATGGGGGACTCGGCATCGAGCTCGGCGCTGACGGCGCTGGGTCGAAGCTATGGCGGACCAGCGACGGGAACGTTTACTGAGTGGGAGGTAATCGATGGCGGAGAGCGAGTTGGATCCAAGGCGGGGCATGCTGGAGGGGTTGCTCCAGCCGTGGCACCAGGCGGTGGAGGATCCGGGGGAGGCTCAGGAGGGAGTGTTGGCCCGCCTGCTGAAGGGTTACGCCGCGACCCGGTACGGGAAGGAGCACGGTGGGTCGCAGATCGAGGCGGTCGAGGATTACCGCAGGGCTTTTCCGGTGGCGACCTATAAGGACTACGAGCCGTTGCTCGAAAGGGTGATGGAGGGTGAGGTCGACCTGCTTCTAAACGAGGAGCCGGTCGGGTGGGCCATCACCCGGGGCACGACGGGTGAGGAGAAGTTTATCCCTATGACCCCGACCGACATCATGATGCGGGCCAGCGCCGGGCGGGCGATGATGAATTACGTCGCAGAGAGCGGTCGGTACGACCTGTTCCAGGGTGTGAACCTGAACCTGAACTACCCGTCCGTCGTGGGCACCGTCCGGGCGGGGGATCGCGAGGTCGAGTACGGTTACAGCTCGGGCATCTACGTCAAGCACGTCTCGGCTCAGACGCCGATCCGGTCGGTGCCTTCCCAGGAGGAGATCGACGCTCTTGGCGGGGGAAAGAGTGGGCAGGCGTGGGAGGCCCGCTTCGAGCTGGCCTATGAGCGGTGCCGGGATGAGGATGTGACCCTGGTCGGCGGGGTGGCGCCCACTGCCCTGCGTTTCGCGCGCTATCTCCGCCGGCAGCACGGCCTCTACCCGAAGGACGTGTGGCAGCCCCGGATTGCGACGCTCGGGAGTGTGCCCGGCATCAACACCCGCTACAGCTCGGCGATTCGCGCGCTGTACGGCCCGGCGGTGGTGCGGGAGATCTACGGCACCACCGAGGGTATCTTCGGTCAGCAGCGCGACGAGAAGCGCGCCTGGGTACCGAACTACGACCTGTTCTTCTTCGAAGTGAAGGTCGACCCCTCGCCGCTGGGCCTGCCCGGCCGGCTGGGTGTGGGTCGTGCCGACGGGACGGTCAAGATGCTCCACGAGATGCGTCCCGGAGAGATGGGCAGCCTCGTGGTGTCGACGCCAACGCTGCCCCGGTATGAGATCGGCGATCTGATCCTGGCCCTGCGGTCACCCTATTTCCGCTGCATCGGCCGGGACCGCTGGTGGACCCCGCTGCACTACGCCTGGCACGAGTTTATGACGCTCAACCTTGGTCGTTTGTGATGGGGCCGACTCCCTTTCCGGCGATCATCTGGTCCCGATCAACCCCCTCAGGAGCAGGCCCACGCCGATGGCGATCAGGATGAGAGGCCACGCTACGGCGGCTTCAACCAGGCTGCTCAGCCCCAATCCGAGCAGGACGGCGGCCACGATGAGGCTCCCGCCCACCGGCCGCCGATAGTCGGGCATGAGCAGCCTTGCCGCGATCTCCAGGAGCAGGATCACCCCGGCCCCGGTGAGGATCAGGCCCCAGGTGCTGAACCACTCTACGGTGGCGAACAGGTCGAGATTGTCCGCCAGGAGCACCAGGCCGGCCCAGATGAGGACAAGGGCCCAGACGGCAGCGCTCAACGGATCGCGGCGCCACTTCTCCTCCCAGGACAGGTCATCCTTTTCATCCTTCTCCCGTTCCTTCTCGGCCTTCTCGTCATCCTTGCCGTACCGCCGGTAGTCGTCGGACATGGTTTCCTCCTGTGTCTGTCGCGGGAAGACGCTGCCTCGGGAGCATTGTACTATGGGGGGTGTGGAGGACAAGTGGGACCCAGGGTAGAGTTGGAGGTTCCAGGTTGAGAGCTGAGGCTGTGACCGTCTGGATGGGCCACCGCGCTCACGGGCGAACGTGCCAATGGGGCCGCGGGGGCAGGTTGGCCGATGAGCCTGGGGTTCCCAGCGTCCTCCGGCTGTGATGCTTCGTTCATCGCTCTTCCTTCTCTTGTGTCGGAGGGCCGTGGTGGTACAATAGCCGTTGTGATGGTGGAGATTGACCGCGTCAGACCGCAGTCGTGCGCCCCAGGATCGAGGATGGGCTGACCGATGGAGCAGTCGACGATAGGCGAGAAGCGAAGAGAACACGAGGCTGCGCTGGCAGAGACTCTCCAGCGGGTCGTTGCTGCGCTGGCGGAGCGACCGGAGGTGGAGCGCGTGATCCTATTTGGCTCTTATCGCGAGGGTCGCCGGGATCTATTCACTGACCTCGACCTCCTCATTGTGCTCGCAACGGATCTGGATTTCGTCTCGCGGACGGCGCAGATGTATCAGTACCTGTCCGCCCCGGTGGACATGGATCTGCTGGTCTACACCCCCGAGGAGCTGGAACGGATTCGCGACCGCCCCTTCATAAGCCGGATCCTGGAAGGAGGAGAGATCCTGTATGAGAAGCAGGGCGTCTAAGGAAGGTCTTCGCTGGTTACGGCAGGCTCAAGTGGACCTGGGATGGACTCGCCACCTGGCCGAGGAGGGTGCCTATCATCTGGCGTGCTTCCTCGCGCAGCAGGTGTCCGAGAAGGCGCTGAAGGGGTTTCTGTATGCTCAGGGCCAGGAGATCGTTCTC
>SKLM01000125.1 GCA_007123205.1 Thermoflexales bacterium | reverse complement strand
GGGACGCAAGCTCGACGGGACCGCGATCGAGGACCTGGGGCGCGCCGACAAGGTGGTCTGCACCAAGGACGACACCACCATCGTCGGTGGACATGGTGATGATCGCGACATCAAGGGCCGCGTGGAGCAGATCAAGGTCGAGATGGAGCGGTCGACCTCCGATTACGACAAGGAGAAACTGCAGGAGCGTCTGGCCAAGCTGGCTGGCGGCGTGGCTGTCATCCGGGTCGGAGCTGCCACCGAGACGGAGCTCAAGGAGAAGAAACACCGCGTCGAGGATGCCCTGTCGGCCACCCGGGCAGCCATTGAGGAGGGAATCGTTGCCGGCGGAGGCGTGGCGTTGGTCAACGTCATTCCTGCTCTGGACGACGTCGAGGTCAGGTATGAAGATGAGAGGACCGGCCTCAACATCCTGCGAACGGCGCTCGTCATGCCACTGCGCAAGATCGCCGAGAATGCGGGAGAGGACGGGGCTGTTGTCCTGGACACCGTTCGACGGCTTCACAGGGAGCAGGGGAACGACCGCATCGGCTACGATGTACTCCAGAGCGATTATACGGACATGGTTGAGCGCGGCATCATCGACCCGGCCAAGGTGACCAAGGGGGCCGTGTCTAACGCAGCGTCCATAGCGGCCATGGTTCTGTCGACCGAGGCGTTGATCACCGACATCCCGGAACCGAAGAAACCAATGCCGGAGATGCCCGAGTACTAGCTCCCCAGAGGTGCTGCGGAAAGGGGTCTACTCTCCGATCCGAGGGCTGGTCAACATCCTCATCGCGAGGGATCATAGGCTCAGCGGCCGCAGCAGCACGTTCGGCACGTAGCAAGGAGAAAGAAATATGGCAACAGTGTTGTGTCCCAACTGCGACGCTGAGCTCGAGGTACGGAACCCGAGGCTCGGTGCGAAGCTGGACTGCCCGGAGTGCGAGGAGCAGCTCGAGGTGATCAGCGTGGATCCCATCGACGTCGACTATCCGTACGACGATGACTGGGATGACGATTGGGATGAGGACTGGGACGACTAGGCCGGTCCCGTAGCCCTTAGCCGGCCTGGCCTGCATCAGAGCGACGACGAGAGCGCTGATCTCCTGGAGCGATGCGCTCTCGTCGATGCGTTATCCTGGGGCCGACCGCCGCTGTGTCCGAGTGTTCCATATCGGCGCTGGATCGGAAGGACGATGACGGAGGATGGGGAAGAAGCAAGCGTTGACACTGATAGTCGTCAGGCCGGGGCCGCTGCGCGACGGGGTGGAGGCGTTGATGGCCACGGTGTCTCCCATCGAGATCATCGGCAAAGTGGAGGTTGCGTCTGCAGCGCTGAGGCTTGTGTTCGAGCGTCGCCCTGACCTCCTACTGCTTGATGCCGGGCTACCCGGGGCCGAGAGCTGGAGCGTTCTGCGGTACTGCCGGATGGAGCATCCCGGACTGCGCTGCATCATCCTTGCTGATAACGCGGAACAGGTGCGGGAGGCGCGGGCAGCCGGGGCGGACGCCGTGCTCCTGAAGGGGTTCCCCGCCGACCAATTCGTCAGTACGGTGGAGGAGCTCCTGGATCACCGGGAGGGTTAGCCGGCAGCTTCCCCCCCATCCGAGAACGGGTTCCGAGCCAGCTCTCGCATCGCCAGGAGGACGGGCCTGGTTGTTCTTAGCCCTCGGAACCCACCCGGCACGGCCTCTTCTCGTCCCTCAGGTCCCCGAGTCGCTGGTCGTCTGACGCTGAAGTGCGCCCCCCTCAGACTCGGTGGCGATGGTCCGCTACTCGATCGACTTCCGGGCTCACGTCGCCTGGCAGGATCACCTAAGGGCGGTTGCACTGAGACGGGGGCTGGTTCGGTGGTCCCACTTTTGTCCATCCGGATCCGCAGGTGACGTGCGGACCTCTCGCCGGCCAGGCCGCCGCCCGGCCTGGCCCGTTACCTTCCCGGAGAGAGTGGTTCCGTCAATTCCTCTTGTGGCTGCTGGGTCAGCCGTCTCCCCCGGACGCTCTCATCCTTTTGTCTCTCCCCATATCCATCTTCTGACCGATGCTCAGGCGACGTTGGTCTGATATCATGGAGGGTATCCAAAGCTCAGCAGGACGGGCAGCCGCTCTGCACCGGCGCGGATGGGCCGGGAATTGATGTGGCCTGGGTCACTCAGGCGATAGGAGGCGGTGATGAGAAGCCATATCCGTGCCATGGGGGGTGGGGCGGCGGCCCTGCTGCTTCTCGCGGGCCTTCTCGCCGCCTGCAGCGGACTGGCTCACGACGGCCAGCCCGTGGGAGCGCAAGTGGATGAGGTCGACGTGCTGGTCCTGGAGTCTTTTCCGGTTCAGATTGAGGTGGTGATTCGGGGCACTCTGCCCGACGGCTGCACGGCGATCGATCGGGTCGAACAGGTCTTCGACCCCGACGAGAACACCTTCTGGATCGATCTGTCGACGGTTCGTCGCTCGGACGAGGTGTGCACCCAGGCGCTGGTACCTTTCGAGGAGACCGTGTCGCTCGATGTGTACGGACTGGCGGCCGGGGCCTACACGGTGGTGGTCAACGATGTGCGAGACACGTTCACTCTGAAGGTGGACAACCTGTCATCCGATGCCCAGCTACCCAACCCGGCGTCCGCGTACTGTGAGGAACAGGGCTATCGTGTGGCGATCCGCACCGGCGACCAGGGGAACCAGTACGGTGTCTGTGTTTTTACCGACGGGAGCGAGTGCGACGAGTGGGCCTTCTTCCGGGGTGATTGCGGGCCAGCGGATTGAGCCGCACGCAAGGACGACTCGGGCTGCATACCACGCCAGGAGCCTGGTACTACAACCGCATCTGTCACTCTGAGAGAGTCCATGGTGCGAGGGCGCACCGCTCTGCATAGAAGAGACTCCGGACGCAGTCCCTGTTCGTAGTTAGCCACGCAGCGGAGCGGAGTGGCGTCGCGCTGCTGCGGTCCGATGCCTTGCACTTGCCAAGCGTGCGAAGCTAAGCCGCGTGCGAAGCTAAGCCGCGTGCGAAGCTAAGCCGCGTGCGAAGCTAAGCCGCGTGCGAAGCTAAGCCGCGTGCGAAGCTAAGCCGCGTGCGAAGCTAAGCCG